>CAMQSH010000010.1 GCA_947036575.1 uncultured Brevinema sp.
CCCAGACTCGAACTTTACATAATGACCATTATCGATAATGGTGTTAAGTAATTATGTAATAACAAAATAAAAATAAAGCACAAAAAGTGCTAAAGGAGAAATAATATGATAAAAATCACTTTACAAAGAAATGATCACAAAGAGACCTCAGACTCAGTATCCTATACGAAGGATACTATCGTTATTAATGGACAAGAATTTACTTTTCCAGTGGGTACTGATATTAATTTCCAGTCACCGCATGATCAAATTATTGACGCTAAACGAGATAGTGAGGGTATACTTCATGCGATTGTAATCAAGCAATACATAGAAAAGGAGAAAGAAATCTTCGAAACTTGTGATAAAGACGGACATTATGGATCTTGTGAACATAATGAAATAGCTACACAAAGTGTATTGCAAACATTATCAGCAGAGATCAAAGTTATTTCAGAAGAAGAATTAATAGACGAAGAATTACAAACCATAGAATCTGAGATCAAAGCTATGGAAGACAACGTGTTAAAAAGTATCATTCAAGACAGAATGGAAGGAAAAATATAATGAGTAAAAATACAAAAACCAAAGCATCTACAGAAGCAAAAAAAGAAAATCCTTATCAAGCATTACTAAAAAGAAGAGAAGAACTAAAACTTCAAAAACAAGCTAATGATGAAATGAAACAAAAAAATGTATAATATTTAAATAATATGGATATTATTAATTACTTATATTCTATAAAATTCTATAAAAAACACCACCTTCTATAATGAGGTGGTGTTTTTTTAATGAAAAATCGTAAAAAAAGATGAGGTAGTTATAGATATAAACATATAGTGCCGATAATTTATAGTGTATTATAGTGTATAAAGTATACTATAAATATTTAGAAACCCATAAAAAATAAATATAGTGTTTATACATCTATGTTATAATTAGAATTAGATAATATTTTATAAGGAGTTTTAGAATGAATTCTAAATTTCAAGTTTTTGGTATGTCACCAATGTTATTTGGGGCATTTTTTATTGTTGTGTTATTAGCACATTTTACAGGTCGTATTCCTAACAATGTTTTAGGTGCGTTGAGTCTTTGTTTTGCTCTTGGTATCTTTTTTGGAGAAATCGGAGATAGGCTTCCTATCTGGAAAGAATGGATAGGTGGTGGAGCTATTTTTGCTTTTTTTGGTGCTAGTATTTTAGAATATTTTGGTTTCTTCTCTGAGCAAGAATTGGCTCTTATGAATAACTTTATGAATCAGACTGACTTTTTAGATCTATATATTGCAACTCTTATTACAGGGTCTGTTTTATCACTAGAAAGATCTGTATTACTTAAATCATTTGTAGGATATATCCCAGCTATTTTAGGGGGGCTTCTTGGGGCTTCTATCTTAGGAATCTTGGGTGGACTTATATTTGGAATTACTCCTGTTATGATTATTATTCAATATGTTCTTCCTATTATGGGTGGTGGAAATGGTGGTGGAGCAGTACCACTTTCCGAAATTTACGAAGCAACGACAGGGCTTTCTAGAGATGTTTATTACTCAAAAGCTATTGCTATTTTAACAATGGGTAATATTTTTGCTATTATCGGTAGTGCTTTATTAAAAAAGGTAGGAAATTTATATCCTAAGCTTACAGGTAATGGTGTTTTAATGGCTAATAATTCTACTTTGACAGGAACTCCTGAAGAAAAAGCTGCTTTTACTGCACAAGATATCGCAATTAGTATTTTCTTAGTTGCTGTAATTTATACCTTTGCAGGCACATTAACTAAATTTATTGGAACTTTTGGAACTGTTAAAATTCATAAATTAGCTTATATGGTTATTACTGTTATTTTATTAAATGCTTTTGGTGTTATTCCAGCTTCTGTTAGAACTGCTGTTCAAAAAGTCCAAGCGTTTTTTACAAAACAATTTTTATGGGTATTAATGATAGGTGTTGGTATTGTATTTACAGACTTACCAAGTCTTGTTGCTACGATTACATTAACTAATGTTGTTCTTTGTATATTGATTACTACTGGAGCAGCTATTGGTGCTGGATCAACAGGAATGCTTGTAAAATTTTACTTTGTTGAAACTGCTATTACTGCAGGTTTATGTATGGCTAATAGAGGTGGGTCTGGAGATATTGAATGTCTAACAGCTGCTGATAGAATGTCTCTAATGCCTTATGCTCAAATTTCTTCCCGTATTGGTGGAGGAATGGTGTTAATTATCGCTAGTGTTATTTTTGGAATGTTTTTATAAACAAATAAAAATAATATAGGAGTTAACACATGATAGGTATTGCTGGAAATGAAAAAGACGATGCTCGAATTACAATAGATTTATCTCATAAAAAAGGGATCACTATAGAAATTATTTCTAAAATGAAAAATTTATTTGAAGAACAAGTCACTAAAATTATTACATCTACCTTAGCAGAGCTAAAAGTAGAAAATGCTAAAGTAACTTATGAAGATTTCGGTGGTTTAGATTTTGTTATCAGAGCTCGTGTAAAAAGTGCTGTACGTAAGGCTAGGGGAGAATAACATGGAAAAATTATACCGTTCTTGGCTTTTTTGTCCTGCTAATAATCCAAAACTTCTCTATTCTGCGACTACTTATGCTCCTGATGCTATTATTTTTGATTTAGAGGACGCTGTTCCCGTTGATGAAAAAGATGATGCTAGAGATCTCTTAGTAGAAGCCTTAAAAACGATCGATTATAAAGATATCATTGTACTTGCTCGTGTAAATCCTTTATATACACCTTTTGGTGAAAAAGATATAAGAGAATTAGTACCTGCAGGATTGAGATATATTAGATTTCCTATGTGTGAAACTGTTCAACATGTTCAAGAATTAGACGCATTACTTACAGAACTCGAAAAAGCAAATAATATTCCTGTAGGTACTGTTAAGGTTGCAGCGGCATTAGAAACACCTTTAGGCGTCTATAATGCTCTAGCAATTGCACAGGAAGAAAGGATTTTTGCTATTTCTTTAGGTGCTGAAGATTTTACTCGTTCTTTGGGAGCTACTCGTACTTCTAAGGGAGTGGAATTGGATTATGCTCGTGGTAAGATCGTTCTTGAAGCTAGTATTGCTGGGGTTTTAGCTATTGATACTGTTTGGGCTGACATTAGCAATAAAGAAGGATTCCAAGCAGAAGTTGTTCATATTAAAAATATGGGATTTGACGGAAAAGCTTGTATCCACCCTGCTCAGATTGATGATATTCATGATGTTTTTACTCCTAAGAAAGAGGAAATAGAACAATCCTTGAGAATTATTCAAGCTGCTCAGGAGTCTGGAATTAAAGATGGTGGTGTAATAAAACTTGATGGAAAAATGGTAGATATTCCTGTGATACAAAAAGCTGAACGAATTGTGAAACTAGCCAAAGCTGCAGGAATTCTATAGATTAAGGAACTATTATGATAAAAAATAAACTTGGTATTGAGTTACCTGAATCAATAGAAGGCTATGGTAAAGTCAAAGCTTATCAAGGTGCTTTTGCTACAATTCCTACAGGAATGAAAGCTAGTGTTAAACAATCATATTCTTTACCTAATCAAAGTAAACTTGTAGCAAGTTTATCAGAAGCTATCGTCAAATCTGGTTTAAAATCAGGAATGACTATTTCTTTTCATCATCATCTTAGAGATGGCGATGGAATAATGTTATTAGTAGTAGAAGAGATCGCAAAACAAGGAATAAAAGATATTCACATTAATGCGTCTTCTTTTACTAATGCCCATGAGGGGATTATTGAATATATTAAAAGTGGTGTAATCACCAAAATATCTACTTCAGGACTTAGAGGGAAGTTGGCAGAAGAAATTTCTAAAAATGGAATTTTACCAAATCCTATTACTTTCCGTACTCACGGTGGAAGAGCTAGAGCCATTGAATCTGGAGACGCACATATTGATGTCACATTTGTTGGTGCACCTACTTGTGATTCTTTAGGAAATATGAATGGACATGAAGGTCCTTGTGCCTTCGGTGCTATGGGATACCCTATGGTTGATGTTCAATATGCCGATGTTGTTATTGCTCTGACTGACTTTTTACAGCCTCATCCTTTACGTTATATTTCTATAGATCAAACATATGTTGATTATGTTGTAGAAGTAGAATCTTTAGGAGATCCTGCAAAAATTGCAAGTGGTGCAACAAGGATTACTTCAAATCCTTCAGAATTATTAATTGCTCAAAAAGCTGCGAAAGTTTTGATAGCTTCGGGCTTGATACAAACAGGATTTTCTTTTCAAGCTGGAGCAGGTGGGGCAGCCTTAGCTGTTTGCCGTTATATTCGTGAATATATGGAAGATAATGATATCAAGGGGGGCTTTGCTTCTGGTGGAATAAATTCTTATTTAGTGGAATTATTAAAAGCTGGATTGTTTAGTCGTCTTTTGGATGTGCAAACATTCGATGGTACTATCGCTAAATCTATTCATGAAAATATAGATCATTGTGAGATGTCTGCATCAATGTATGCTAATCCTCACAATAAATCTTGTATAGCTCATCAATTAGATATTATGATTTTATCTGCTACAGAAATTGACCTTGATTTTAATGTGAATTCTCTCACTGGTTCTCATGGAATTATCATGGGAGCAATAGGCGGAGCACCTGATACAGCAGCTGGGGCAAAACTCACTGTCATGGTTGTTCCTGCATTAAGAAAGAGATTACCTATTGTTGTAGAAAAAGTTACTCATATTATCACGCCTAGTGAAACCGTAGATGTTCTTGTAACAGATAGAGGTATTTGTGTGAATCCAAATCGTCCTGATGTCCTTGCAAAATTAAAAGAAGCACGCATACCTCTTTGTGATATCAAAGAATTATACGAAGATATTAAACAACTCACAGGTACTCCTAAAAAAGTTGAATGTGGTGATAAAATAGTAGGGGTCATTGAATATAGAGATGGGACTGTCCTCGATATTATCAGACAAGTTAAATCTTAACTTAAATTCTAAATTATTACAAATATATAACTTACAAAAAAACACCCTCCAATTTTGAAGGGTGTTTTTTTGTACATTTGCACGGCTACATGCGTATGGTGTACAAATTATTATAAACAAAAGTGATAGGTGGTTTTTTAGAAAAAAGAACTACTCAGAGTTCTTACCTCTAATATTAACCTCACCACTTATCAATATTAAATAATTATTATTAATTTGTTCATTATTAAATATTGATTTAAAGTAACTCTGCTTAAAGCTAAAGCTTCTATACTGAGTAAGAGCTATTAGTCGTTTTCACTCCTATATCTCTAAACAATAATCCTCATAGTTACAACACTATGTTGATATTTTTGTCAATAGAGATATTGTAATAATATTTTTATGCTACGCTAGGGGATTCTTAATCCAAAGGGGGGTAAATCGACAGTATAATGTGTTATAAGGGGTAGCGTAGCAGCCCTCTAAAAAGAAGTAACACCAAGAACTTACTCATAAAATAAAGTTAATGATAGATATTATATTAGAAATTTTCTATTAGAAGCCTTCTGTTGATTTGATAAAATGATATGTATTTGTCCAATCGATATCATTTGTGTTTGATGAATTAGGATTAAAGGCTTGGTAAATATCGTTCCCATTATTTTTAGTAACCAAGGCAAAATATAGAGGAAGTTCTGAACTTTTTTGTAAATATATTGCTTGATTAGATGATATTGTTTGGATATGGACATAGTTGTAAGAGTTGGGATCTGATGTATTACTATAATGAATAATTTGACCATCATTTTGTACAGTATATTCTTGTGTTTTGTCAATATCTCCCGTATAAGTCCAAGTATAGTAATTTTTACCCATAATACTACGTAGAAATGGATCTTCTATAGTATTTTTAGTATCAGAGAGAGAACATTGAACGATTATTATTAATAAGGCTAGAATAAATTTCATAATAATTCCTATTTTATGTTTTTAAATTTATATATATAGATAATAAAAAAATTATTCTATTTTTTTGATAAAATGAATAATATTAGTCCAATTGATATTATTGGTATTTGCTGAATTAGGATTGAAGGCTTGATAAATATCGTTCCCATTATTTTTAGTAACTAAGGCAAAATATAGAGGAAGTACAGAGCTTTCTTGTAAATATATTGCTTGATTAGATGATATTGTTTGAATATGGACATAGTTGTAAGAGTTGGGATCTGATGTATTACTATAATGGATGATTTTTCCATGATCTTGCACAGTATATTTTTGTGTTTTGTCAATATCTCCCGCATAAGTCCAAGTATAGTAAGTTTTATCCATAATACTACGTAGAAACGGATCTACTGAATCTATAAGAGAGCATTGAACCACTATTATTAATATGGCTATGATATATTTCATTATTACTCCTATCTTTATGATGTTACAGTGATAGTATTTAAAAGATAATCATGAATCATTGAATAAACATAAAAAATAAATATATTTATTTAATAAGTTTTTAGAAATAGGATAGACTTGCTATTTGATAAGAATAATGCTTATCTTTGATTTAAATATATCTATTTAGGAGATATTATGAAAAATCCTTCTTCTCATCATTTTACCAAAGATAATCCTAGTACCCCTATTTATGGTAGTTTAGAAAGTGATCATGTTTTGCCTAAGAAATTTATGCCAGAGTATTCCTTAGCTCCTCAAATAGCCTATAGAATGGTAGCAGATGAAATTTTGCATGATAGTAATCCTCGTTATAATTTGGCGAGTTTTGTCCAGACATATATGGAGCCAGAGGCTCAACAAATCATGATAGATACAATGGCTGTCAATGCAATCGATAAAACAGAATATCCTCAAACAACAGCTGTAGAAAATCATTGTGTGAATATGTTGGCTAATTTGTGGAATATTAGAGAAAGTGATTCCCCTATAGGTACTTCCACCTTAGGGTCGTCTGAAGCGTGTATGTTGGCAGGAATAGCGATGATTTTTCGTTGGAAAAAACTAGCTAAAAAACATAATATTCCTTTAGCTAAATTAAATCTTGTTGTCAGTTCTGGGGTGCAAGTCGTATGGGAAAAATTCTGTGTTTATTGGGATATTGAATTGAGGGTAATCCCTATGACAGATTTTCAGGATCTTCGTCTTGATCCTAAACAAGCTGTGAAAAAAAGTGATGATTATACGATAGGTGTTGTGGCAATTATGGGGATCACGTATACGGGCTTATTTGATGATGTGGTACTTTTAGATCATGAGGTAGAAGAATACAATAAAACTCATGCGATTTCCCTTCCTATACATATAGATGCTGCATCTGGAGGTTTGTTTTTACCTTTTGTAAATCCACTCTTGGAATGGGATTTTCGCCTTAAAAATGTGGTGTCTATTAATACTTCTGGACACAAATTTGGTCTTGTTTATCCAGGTATAGGTTGGATCATTTGGCGGAATAAAGAGTTTTTGGATGAAAAATTATTATTTACAGTAAATTATCTAGGAACATCTTTTAGTCCTGAATTTCAATTGAATTTTTCACGACCAGGTAGTCAAATATGGGCTCAATATTTTAATTTTGTGCGTTTTGGTAAAGAAGGTTATAAAGCTATTCACGAAAAGAGTAAAGATGTTGCAATACAATTATCAGAACAAATAAAACAGATGAGCTTTTTTCATCTATTGAATGATGGTAGTAATATCCCTATAGTATGCTGGTGTATAAAGGATACGCCCGATAAACCAAAATGGAGTTTATATGATTTATCAGAAATATTAAAAAGAAGTGGTTGGCAAGTGCCAGCATATCCTTTACCTGCTAATTTTAAAGATGTTATTATTATGAGAATTGTTGTTCGTGCTGATTTTAGTAGGGATCAGTTATCACTATTTTTAGAAGATATGAAATCAGCATTAGAAATCCTTAAAAAACAAGAAACTTATGTAACTCATCCTAATTGTCCCTCAGGGTTTAATCATTAGACAAAATAAAAAGCCCAACTCTTTATAGAGTTGGGCTTTTTTGTATATATGATTATTTTTCGTTTTGAATCATTTCGAATAAACTTTTTGCAGCATTTTTTGGTCCACTTTGTTCGTGTCCTGGAATACCAAGTTTTGTATGAATCATACCGACTTTAACTTTTTTGTTGAACATATCTTTGAAATAAGAATCAATCAAAATAAGACTTTCTTTTTCACGTTGTACTGGTCCAAAAGGATTTGCGAAAAATGATTCAACAAGTCCAGATTCTGAAGTAGTACCTTTAGCCATACGTTTACCAGAAATAAATACATCTAAAGCATCGTCTAGTTTGTCGAAGAAAGTAATAGCTTCTGGAGAATCAGCATAGTTATTTGCATATAAGAAATAATCGATTGGTTCCCCAACAGTAATTTCGTCATAGGTGGATACAGGAATAATAACTCTTGCATTGATTTTGTCAGGATTCATAAAAATAGATCTATCAAGTTCTTTATAAGCATAACCTTGATCTAAATCATCGAGACGTACAAAAGCACCAATCTCTGTACCATAAGCAAGAGGTTTACCAGCATTTAATTTTAGAATACCCATATCATCAAAAATGATAACCATTTTTTGTAAATAGTCATGTGCCAATGATCTGAAGGCTTCTAAGCTTTCTGATTTTCCAGCACCACTATCACCCATAATAACAACATTTTTGCTGATACCATTTTTAAGGGTGATTTTTACCATAGCACCATGAATAGGTAGTTCTTTGTTACCAAGAGCTTTTACATTATGTAAAGTGAGGAGCATTTTTTTCATATAGCCAAAATAATCAATATCATCGCTTTTATTGATAAATCCAACCATAATATCATTTTTTTTATCATGGAAGAAATCTGTTTTTAGTTTGGTATCTTTGTCATCAAAAGCATAAACATAAACCATATCAGGCTTTTTGTTTTCATATTCAGCAGGAGTTGCTGTTTCAAATAAGTTACAAAGAGTAACACCCTGAGACATAAAATCTCTTGGAAAATATGTGAAAACAAGATATTCACCTACTTTAATAGGATAACAAAACCAATCATTAAGATCTAATTTGATATTTTCAATAGGATTGTAAGTTACTTCATTAAAAGTACCTTTACGAGTATTCATTTTTGGATAGACAATAAAAGGAGGCATAAGAACTAATTTTTGGATAAAAGGAATTTCATGGATATTACCATAATTAGCAGGACAAGGCCAAGCTACTTTAGCAAGTCCAATTCCAGCATTTACACTACTACGTGATTGACGTAGTACCATGCTAGCTTTTAGAGATACGTGTTTTTTGATAGTACGACGTGTATTAATGATAAGATTGGTTAATTCATCTATAGAAGTGATAAGTTGTCCTCTACGAAGTCCTGTACGTGAATTTCTATCAAAGTATAAAATAGCATAACGCTCTATTTTTAACCAAAAAGAGTATAAATCGTCAATAAAGTTAGTGAATTTAGCTGCATCATGAACGAATTTTTGATAAAGAGGATACTCTTCATCAAGCTGTTGAATAGATAATACTTTAAGTATATCAATCAATACTTCTTGAAGATCTTTTTCTGTATGTATAGAAGTTAGGTACTCATATACAATATCTTCGTTTGCTTGGCTATGTTCCAAATAAAGCGTTAAGATACGGTGAAAACCTTTACTTTCTAATAGTTCAAAAGAAGAGCGACAGTATTTCAAATTGAAATCAAGTACGGCACCAGCACGTACGACATCAAATTCTTTGTGCATATATTTCTCCAAATATAATTATTAATAATACTAAGTATATAGCGTATTATAGATCATAGTTATTATATAGTCAATTGTTTTTTAGTGTTTTTAGCAATATTTTTAGTAAAAACTGTGAATTTATGTATTATTTATTCTTATAAATAAATATATAATCGATAATATGAGTATGATAATTATTAAATAACTCAATATATATAACAAATATTTTATACTAGTTAAAATGATTTTATTAAATAATACAATAAATAGATTGACTAAAATTAATTTCTTTGCTATAATTTTATTGAATTCTGTTTTTTTCAAAGCTATATATGAGGAGAAGTCTTTACAATATTTGTATGTTATTATTTTATTATTATTTTTAAAATTTAGAATTAATGAGGAAAACAGTGCGAAAATATTTATTATTCATTTGTTTGATTTTTGTATCATGTTCTCAAGTTTACTTAGAAGAAACACAAGATGCTGTTTCTATTAATACTAGAGTATCTTATGATACTTTAGATACTGGGATACACCTTGAATGGGATATTCAGTGGGATTTTGCTAGGGTAGAAATATCTAGAGGAACAGAAGCTAACAAGTTGGTAGTTTTTAAAGATAATCTTGCTCAAAACGAATGGCTTGATTCAGAAAATATGCCTGGGTTAGACTATTATTATAGGGTAACTGCATATAATTCTAAAGATAGAGTTATAGGTCAATCAGATATTCTTAAAGGACATCGTTCTTATAGACCTTATGATCTAGTAGTTACACCAAGTGACTTAAAAACTTATTTTGCAAAGTATTCAGATAGAATTGAAATCTATTGGATAGGAGATGCTCAAGATACTTTTAGAATATATAGATCTGATAGTCTTGGTGGTGTTCAAACTGAACTAGCAGAAGTG
This sequence comes from uncultured Brevinema sp., assembly GCA_947036575.1. Classification (GTDB taxonomy): domain Bacteria; phylum Spirochaetota; class Brevinematia; order Brevinematales; family Brevinemataceae; genus Brevinema_A. The sequence continues at coordinate 10,612 of CAMQSH010000010.1, forward strand.
AGTTTTGGTGCTACAAAAGAATTAAAATTTAGTGATTATAGTATAGAACAAGGGAAAAAATATTTTTATAAAGTATCCTCTGTTGGTAAAAAAGAAGATGGAACTGTCTCAGAAAAAATGTCTATAGATTCTATAGAAGGTTCTTCCAAAATAGCTCCTAAAAGTGTTAAAACTACAACGATAGTTGGTGGTATTAAGTTATCTTGGGATAATGATAATACTGCTGAATATTATCAAGTTTATCGATCTGAAACAAAAGATGGTGAGTATAAATTGATTGTTCCTTTTGTATTAGATACACAATATACTGATAAAAACCTTCCTAATATTAAAGGTGCTGATATAGATGGTGCTTATACATACCCTTCATACTACTACAAAATCAAATCACTTGCGGGTGATCAAGAATCGGAACTCAGCGACTTAGCTGTTGGGTATGCTATTGATCCTGTAGACTTTTTATCTGCACCAAAAAATTTCACTCTTACTTTAAATAAATCTTCTTACCCATACAAATTAAATCTTTCTTGGAATGCTGTTGGTAGAAGTGTTGCTACTTATCGTTTATCTAAAATTAATAAAGGTGTAACTAATGTTATTGCTGATAAGATAAGCACATTAGTATTAACAATACCAAATGAAGAGTTTAGTTCTCAGTCAGAATATATTGTACAAGCTATTAATGATAAGGCGGGTGGTTTATTGGGAGATATGGCTTCCAGAATCTATACTAGTTCAACTCCAGCACCTCCAAAAATGTTAACAATTACAACAAATGCACGTACTTTTGAAACAAATATTCAAGCGGTAGATATTGAATCTCGTGTATATTGGAAGCAAAATTCTTGGACAATATTTGATAAACCAAAATACGGGAATGAGGTAACAGGAGCTGTCAAAAAAGAATGGCATGTGACTTCAGAAGTAGGTAACATAGATTTAACATGGGACAAACAAGTGCAATCAGAATTTGTGGCTTATTATACTATCTATCGAAGAAAACAAGGCGAAACAACATTTAAAAAAATAACTAATGTAGATACTATAATGTATTCAGATACTTTGTTTACTCCAGCAGAATATAAAGGTTCTGGAACAGGTAATAAATTTGCATATCCTCTTTATGAATATCAAATCACAGCAACTTTTGGAATAGATGAAAGTAGTCCTTCTTCAATATTAGTGGGATCTGCAATCAATCCTGCTGATATTTTACCAGCTCCTGATTATGTTAGTATTCCTGGACATTGGGCAAATGGTACTGGCTTTAACACTTATCCTGCAGTAATTTGGCAATCTGGACCTCTTTCACCAAAAGGTGTTGAAAAAATAGTCAATAAAACAGGAGCAAACCATATGTATCTTGTATGGGGTGATGTTCAAGGAATATCTACCTATAGAGTAAGACATTCTAGAGGTTTTGCTCAGGAAAATTGGGTTAACAATTGGAATTATCCTACAGGAGGTTCTAATAAAGCCTCAGTACAATGGTATAATAATAATGATACAGGTGTTTCTATGACAGGAATGTATGCATATGAGGATAGTATAGTTTGGATGTATTCCAAAGAAAGTACTTCCTTTGATGTGGGATCTGTCAATGGTAGTGCAGGAAATCTACTTGGAGATGTACGTGGTATTTGGTTTACAGAGCCTGGTACAAAACCGGGTTGGTATCAGTAGGAGATTATGATGAAAATTATGAATAAATTTTTTATAATGATCTTGATAACTCTTAGTGGGTGTCAAGTAATAACTTTAGAAGATAAAACAGCAAATACTTTTGTGGTTACAGCATCACAGGGAACATTTGATAATAGTATTGAAGTAAAATGGATTAAAACAGACTATTATGCTAATTTTGTGGTATTGAGAAGTGCCTCTGAAACTGGGACTTACACTCCTATAACACATAGAATTAATGCTTCTGAATATATAGACACTTATAATATAATAGAAGGAGCTTCTTATTATTATAAAGTGCAAGGCTATAATGATATTGGTACGGTTATGCACACTACAGAGCCTGCAGAAGGCTACGCTGGTGCGGGTGGTGGATTTTTACCACCTCAAGATATTACTATTAGTACAGGAAAATCCACAAAAACTTTAGCATTGTCTTGGGGTAGAATTGAAGGTGCAGCTTCTTATGAAATATTAAGAAGTGAAAATAATATTGATTTTATATCTATTGCAACAATACCTTTTTTACATTATGAAGATTTAGATGTAGTATTAGGTAAAACATATTATTATCAAATAACTTCTTTAGATGAAGATGGAATTCCAAGTCAAAATAATTCTCTATCGGTAAAAGGCACTTTATTTGGTATGGATTTAGGGCTTAGTACTTCTGCAGGTGCTTACGATGATAAAATAGTACTAACATGGAATAAGTACGAATATGCTACAAAATATTTATTATTTCGTTCTGAAAGCTCTGGAGTTATGGGAAATATTGTTAAAACAATAAATCAATCTGAAGTGATGAAGTATTCTGATACACATGTAGAAAAAGGTAAATTATATTATTATACAATCATGTACCAAAATGATCAAGCTGTCAATCAAAGCGATACGAGTAGAGGGTATCTTAAAACTGCTGAAGCTCCAGGAAAACCAACAGGTTTTACAGCATCACAAGGAGTAGATCCTAATGATGTTTTATTAAATTGGACAGCAGTTGAGGGTGCTATTTCTTATGAAATCGCAAGGTCTTCTTCAAAAACAGGACCTTGGCAAATCATTACGACAACAGCTAAAGATAGTAGTATAACATCATACAAAGATAGAGTGCCAGATGATTCATATACTTATTTTTATACAATAACAGGATTAAATCCAGCGCCTGGAACAGTCTCAGATATTAAAGAAGGTTGGGCAAATAAAGCTCCTATTAATATTACAGCGTCAGATTCTTTTGGAGAAAAAGTAGTGCTTGCTTGGGATAGCGTTACTAATGCTCGTTCTTACGCTGTTTCTTCCTCAGATACTCTTACAGGAGTATACAAACCTGTAGGTTCTGCTTCTCGTTCTTCTTCTGATAGAATATCTTTTGATCATATATATGATATAGGTAGTAATTTGTCTAAAGAACTTTTTTATAAGGTTCAAGTAGTCACAACAAGTGGACAAAGTTTACCATCAGAACCTGTAGCAGGGATGATCAGAAAAATAGGTGCTCCTCAAAATGTAAGAGTTCGTGATAATAAAACGGCGACAAAATCTATGACAATAATTTGGAATAAGGTAGATGGAGCTCGTTCTTATAATGTTTATAGAGCAACATTAAAACATAAGAATTCAGATCCTAACAAATTAGAGCTAGCTCATTTTACAAAAGTAGGTAGTGCTCAAAATGCTGCATTCAATTTATCATTTAACACATATCCTATAAGACGTTATGTTTATATGGTAAAAGCTGTTGATGGTGGTGGTGCAGAAGGTATATTTACCAAAACAGATATTGTATGGAGATATCCTGAAGATTTAGTCGACTTTGCGAGAGATATAGATTTTACAATAGTACAAGCTCAAACACAGATTTCTGGTTTTGGAGGTCAAGGTAGTGGTGGTAATGTCTCTGGAAGAGCTGATGGACAATACCAATACTATGCAGGATTGAGTGGATCAAAAAATAATTGGCTAAACTATTCTAGTTTTGAAGTTATTTTACATGGAAACAATCCTGTTAGTGTTGATATTTGGTCTATGAGTGCCTCATTAAGTGGAACTACTCATATTAGTGGTTTATATAATGGTAAAGTTACTTATAATAATCTTGCAGCTAAAGATGGTGGGTATGTTACTGGTGGCGGAATGACTTTTGAATACAATCACCCTACAAAAGGTTGGATAAAAGAATATTGGGACGCTAAAAAAGCTGGTGGATTACTAGACTCTGTTGTCTTGTATGGATCTGAAGATCCACCATGGAAACCATCTTTTGAAGAGGGTAATGGTTAATTATTAAAAATAAAAAACATCCCACATACTTACTACGAGTATGTGGGATGTTTTTTATTTTTAAATATATATTATTTTATTGACGATAAAACTATATAATAATAAATCATATTATATTCAACTATACTCTTATCTAAGGAAATTTACGATAGTCATTAAAGATGATTTATTAGACTAAGTCTTGACTAAAGCTTATTTTTTTGTTATAATTTTATTGAATTCTGTTTTTTTTGAATTCAATAAATCTATATTAGGGAGAATTTTTTACAATATTTGTACGTTATTATTATATTATTATTTTTTAAATTTGGAATTAATGAGGAAAACAGTGCGAAAATATTTATTATTTATTTGTTTAATTTTTGTATCATGTTCTCAAACTTATTTGGAAGAAACACAAAATATTGTTTCTATTAGTACTAGAGTATCCTATGATACTTTAGATACTGGGATATATCTTGAATGGGATACTCAGTGGGATTTTGCGAGAATAGAAATCTCAAGAGGAACAAAAACTGACCAGTTAACAGTTTTTAAAGATAAATTAGCTCATAATCAATGGCTTGATGTAGAAAATTTACCTGGACAAGATTATTACTATAGAGTCAGTGCATATAATTCTAAAAATAGGCTAATAGGTGAATCTGATATTTATAAAGGACTTCGTTCTTATAGACCTTATGATCAAATAGTTACTCCTAGGAGTTTAGATACCGATTTCGCAAAATATTCAGATAGAATTGAGATTTATTGGGCTGGTAATGCTCAGGATTCTTTCAGAATATATAGATCTGAAAGTCTTGATGGTGTTCAAACTAAGATAGCAGAAGCAGGTTTTAATACTATAGAAGAGTTAAAATTTAGTGACTATAATATTCAATCAGGGATGAGTTATTTTTATAAAATAGCCTCCGTTGGTAAAGAAGCAAACGGTACTGTATCCGAAAAAATGTCTACAGATTCTATAGAAGGTTCTTCTAAAGTTGCTCCTAAGGGAGTTGTGACTAGTACAATAGTTGGTGGAATTACAGTATCTTGGGATGAAGATATAAAAGCTGAATATTATCAAATTTATAGATCTGAAACAGAAGAAGGGGAATTTCAATTAGTAGCTCCTTTTGTCAAAGAAGAACAATATACTGATAAAACTCTTCCTAATATGAAAGGAACTGATATAAATGGTACTTATACTTATCCTTCATATTATTATAAAATCAAATCATTTGCTAAAGGTAATCAATCTGGATTTAGTGATCCTGTTGTTGGACATGCTATTGATCCTAAAGACCTTTTACCTGCACCAGCATCTTTTGATGTTGCTGTGGACAAATCTTCCTATTCTTCTGAATTAAATTCATACAACTTAACTTTTTCTTGGGATGCTGTTGGTGACAGTGGTGTTACTTATCTTTTGTCTAAAATCAATAGTGGGGTAACCAATGTTATTACCACAACTTCTGCATTAACTTATTCAATGCCTAATGAAGCATTTAATTCTCAGTGGGAATACACCGTACAAGCAATTAATAATAATGCTGGTGATTTACCAGGAGCGATAGCTTCCAAAAACTACACCAGTGCAACTCCAGCTCCTCCAATAATAGCAACAATTACTACAAATGCTCGTACTTTTATTACCAATATAGATACTACTCATAAAAATGCTCATGTATATTGGAATATGGGTGGGGAAACAGGTAATCATGTAGCTGGTACTGTTAAAAAAGAATGGAATGTTACTTCAGAAGTAGGTAATATAGACTTAACATGGAATAAACAAGTAGACTCAGAGCTTGTGGATTTCTATACTATCTATAGAAGAAAACAAGGTGAAACAGACTTTACAAAAATAGCTGAAAATATAGTTGTACTAACTCATTCAGATATTACTTTACCAGATTATCAAGGATCTGTAATAGATGGAGAATTCAAATATCCTCTCTATGAATATCAGATTACAGCGACTTTTGGGATAGATGAAAGTGGGCCTTCTATTATAGAGCTAGGATCAGCAATCAATAAAGCTGATATTTTACCGGCTCCTGCCTATCTTACTATTCCAGGGCATTGGGCTAATGGTAGTGCTATAGGTAATGGGGGCTTTGGAACAGGGTCAAAATGGCTTGAAGGAGAAAATTCTCCAGACGGCGCAGATCAAATATTAAATAAAGGCGGAAACCAACATCTGTATCTTACATGGGGTAAAGTTGACAGAGCAACTACTTATAGAGTAAGGCATTCTAGAGGTTCTGCACAAGAAAATTGGTATAGTAATGATGAATATTATCCTGCTAAAAATAATAACACAAGTACAGTAAGATGGTTTGACAATCAGACAACGGGTGATCATAAGACGGGATTGTTTACTGCTAAAGATGGAATTCCATGGTTTGGTGGTTATAGATATCAAAAAGATAACGCTTCTTTTGATGTAGGATCTATCAATGGTGCTGCGGGTAATATCCTCGGTGATGTACGTGGTATTTGGTTTGAAGAACCAGATGCTAATCCTTATTAGGAGGCTATGATGAAAATTATTCATAATTTTTTTATAATGATCTTTGTATCTCTAAGTGCTTGTCAAGTAACGACTTTGACGGATAAATCAGCAAATGCTTTTGTGGTAACAGCATCACAAGGAACAACAACTGATAATAGTATAGAAGTAAAATGGATCAAAACAGACTATTATGCTAATTTTGTGGTATTAAGAAGTACCTCTGAAACTGGAACTTATACACCTATAACGCATAGAATTAATGCTTCTGAATATATAGATACTTACAATATTATAGAAGGAACTTCTTACTATTATAAAGTCCAAGGCTATAATGATATTGGTACAGTTATGTATTTGACAGAATTTGCAGAAGGTTATGCTGGATCTGGTGGAGGATTTTTTCCACCAAAAAATATTACTATTAACACAGGTCAGGCAAAGGATTGTTTAGAATTAAAATGGGATAGAGCAGAAGGTGCTACAGCTTATGGGATATCAAGAAGTGAAGATGTTTCTTTTTTCCCTCCATATGATGAGAATAATATAGTAACCCTCTTACGTTATAAAGATACAGATGTTGAAGCAGGTAAAACATATTATTATCAAATAACTTCTTTAAAAGAAAACAAAGACAATAAAACAGAATATACTCCAAGCCCAAATCGTTCTGACTGGGTAAAAGGGACTTTATTTGGTGCTGATCTGGGACTTAGTTCACCAGCAGGTGAATATGATAATAAAATAGTATTAACTTGGAAAAAATATGAATATGCTACAAGATATTTGATATTTCGTTCTGAAAGCTCAGAAGTTCCAGAAAATCCTATTAAAATAGTAAGTCAATCGGAAGTAATGGAATATGCTGATACAGATGTTGAAGCAGGTAAATTATATTATTATACTATTATGTATCAAAATGATAGTGGGACGCTTGATCAAAGTGATACGATTAGAAGCTACCTAAAAACTGCAGGAACTCCCGAAAAACCAACAGATTTCATAGCATCACAAGGCTTAGATCCTAATGATGTTGTATTAAATTGGACAGCAGCAGATAGAGCTGCCTCTTATGAAATTGAACGGTCTACTTCAGCAACAGGACCATGGCAAATTATTAAAAAAACGACAGAAATAACGTACAAAGATAGAGTGCCAGATGATTCATATACGTATTTTTATAGAGTAACAGGATTAAATCCAGCACCAGGAACTGCATCAGATATAAAAGAAGGATGGGCAAACAAAGCTCCTATCAATATTACTGCTTCAACTTTTTTTGGAGAAAAAGTAATACTGGAGTGGGATAAGGTTCCGAATGCTCGTTCTTATGTTATTTCTTTTTCAGATACTTATGGTGGAACATACGAACCTGTAGGATCTATATCTCCAAGTTCTTCTTCTGATAGAATATCTTTTGATCATATATATGATATAGGTAGTAGTTTATCCAAAGAACTTTTTTATAAAGTTCAAGTAGTTACAACAAGTGGACAAAGTTTACCATCAGAACCTGTGGCTGGGATAATCAAAAAAATAGACGCCCCTCAAAATATAAGTGTACGTAATAATAAAACAGCAACAAAATCTATGGAAATAAGATGGGATAATGTAGCTAATGCACGTTCTTATAATGTTTATAGAGCAACATTAAGCCATAGAGGATCAAATCCTGATAACTTAGAAGTAGGTCATTTTAAATTTCTAGGTAATTCTCAAAATGCTGCATTTGGCTTAAATTTTAACACTTACCCTATAAGACGTTATGTCTATATGGTAAAAGCTGTTGATCGTGGTGGTGCAGAGGGGGTATTTACTAAAACAGATGTAGTGTGGAGATATCCTGTAGATTTAGTAGATTTTGCTAAAGATGTAGATTATACGATAGTACAAGCTCAAACACAAATTCCTAATTTTGGTCAAAATGGAAGTGGAGCTACTATACAAGCTAGAGCTAGCGGATCATATTTATATAAAGCAGGATTCTCTGGATCAAAAAATCATTGGAGACAATATTCTAGTTTTGAAGTTATTATAGATGGTGAACAAGAAGTTAAAATTGCTGGAATAGGAGCTACATTAGATGGTCCAGCTTATATTAGTGGTTTATATAGTGGTACCATTACATATGTTCTCTTGAAAGCAGGAATAGGTGGATATGTTCAAAATGGTAGGATGATTATTGAATACAATCATCCTACCCAAGGTCTTTTGATAGAAACATGGGATGCAGCAAAAGCTGGTGGATATTTACAATCTGTAGTATTAGATGGAAAAGAAGAATTTACACCATTACCACCTTATGAAGAAGGTAATGGTTAATCATTAAAATATTAAAAATAAAGAAAATTCTACATACTTGTAATAAATATGTAGAATTTTCTTTATTTTTAAAATACAAGTTGCTTTATTAATAAAAAAACAGTATAATATATAGAATCTATTTTTAATATATCATACTCTAATTGTATAAAGAGTTAATTTAAAAAAGAAGATTATGAATAGCTGTGATAATCAAAAAAAAACTATTAGAATAAGTAAATTATTTGTAATAGTAGGGTCTGCTAAAAGTTGAATGCAAAAAATATTTAAAAATATTAGAAATAAAGTTTTAGTAGAGCAAGTAGATACCGATACAAATAGAGTATTATGATTATAAATCATAATACTCAAAATTTAAAAAATGGACAAACTTATGTTAAAAATTATAATAATATTCCCACTTTTTATGGTAATTTTATCATCATGTACTATTATCCCTCAAGAAATTGCAGGTAGTCAATCAATACAAATACGTATATGGGAAGATCATAGCCCAAATATGCTTATAAAAGCTGCGAATGATACATTTGCACTTGATGTAGACAAAGAAAATATTCTTGAATTTGATGTAAAGACTTTTGGTGAGACAGTTTATGTCGCGTATACGACAGATAAAAATATTAGAAGCTCAAAGTATCCTCTTTCAGGGGGCACATTACCACCTGGGATTGCAGCTAGTACTGGTAATGAAATTTATAGGATTTCAACAATAGAAACTATTAGAACTATCGAAACTGTTTATTGTGAAATACCAATGGGGGGTGGAGTTATTGGACCTTCTAGAGTTCATAGCTCAGGAACTCAAAATAAAAAAGGTGTTTGGGTTAGAATGTTCAAAGGAACACTAACAAAAGATAGTGGAGGGCGACCAATATTAGCATGGGAACCTATTATTATTACAGATGCCCCTATGGAAATTGGAAAAATAGCTGTTTTACCACTAGATAGACAGAGAGCAACAATCTTAGCTGTTACAGATAATTCTGAAGGTGCAAGAGACTCTAAAGTTATAGTTTTTAATGATGTCGATCAAAATGGCACACTAAATATGATAGAAAAGGACTTGTTAAAAGTTTCTTATGGAAATATAGATCAAATGAATACTTGGGTGGATGGTACGAAAACTTATATTTCTTTAATTGCCGATAATCATATGATTACTGGTTATTATCAAAATCTAATATGGTTTCCTACAACAGATTTTGATTATAGGTTTAATATTAAAAATATGCAAGTTAAAATGGGATCGGAAAACGCTTATGGTGTTTGGATAAACGATACGAGAAAAGAACTTGTTGTTGCTATTTATCAAGAATCATCAGATATTAGTAGACGTTGGCTTGAAATAGATAATTTGGTTGCGATTAAAAATCCTACATTAAATATTTCTACTTATAAAAATAGTACTGGAATTCATGAAGATATTTATATTGGTACTGTTAATAGAAATCAAGATTTCTTTCAACTATTTAACATAAGAAATTTAAGAACTTTTTATACAGGTCCAATTATTAATGGTTGGAATGAAAGATATGCAATTGCTGGTAATGAGGTTGGTCAATTATTATATGTTCGATCAAATTTTGATCAACAATTAATTTTTGCAGGATTGAATGCATTTAAACAATGGGCTCCTATACAACTTGTTTCTCCTCCACCTGTAGGTACTCATCCAGATTCACAAATTCAAACATTTTTCTTAAATAATGCTTATTCTTTAACAGTTTTTAAACAAGAAAATGGGTCAATATATTTCTTGGCTGGAATTCGATAATTTACAAATGTTTAAAATCATTTTATATAAGTAATAAATTTGTATAAAATATATTACCATGTTATACTATAATATAGTTATGTAAGAATAACATGATAATATTGAAGGGTTTTACATGGTATTAGAGGATAATTTAGTTGAATTAAATAAACAAGAAATTTTCCATCAAATTGATCGTGAAATTTTGTCGCAGAAAAAAAACAAATTTAGTATTCTTCAAAAGACAAGATCTAATTATAAATTTATTGTTTATTTAGATTTTATTGCGTGTTTTATTGCGCTAATTGGGGTAATTATTGTATATAATGTTTTTAGAGAACAGCAAATACGGCTAGTTTCAGGACAGGGTGGAGTTAAAGTTTTAGAAACAACATTAATTGAAGAAATTTATAAACAATATGAACAAGATTTTATTCTTAAAGAATTAGAAGTACAGGCATTACGTAAAGAATTAGAAAACATGGAACAAATTTTTGCTGATACTTTATTAAAAATAAATGAAGAAGCTCAACAAAAATTTGAAAATGAAAGAGCATTGTTAGAAGTAGAATTACTATTTGAACTTACTGGAAAAAATAAAACAGAACAAGATACTTTACGTCGGGAATATAATCAAAAACTCAACTCACTTAGAAAAGAGATTGATGATACTAGATTAGAAACTGAAACGTTAGAAAGAGAAAAATTTGAACAACTTCAACAAGAACAACAAATACAAGGTCTGAAAAGACAAGAAGAACTACAACGACAGTTAAAAGAAGCTCAACAAAAATTTGAAACTTCTAAAGAAAAGCTAGAGGTAATGAAAATAGAACAACCACAGATGGTAGTAGATTCAATATTGCTTTCAAATACAATACGACAAATACAAAGAATTGAACAAAAAATTTCTGATGATTTTATTGTTATACAGCAGAATATTTCAGAAGAAAAATATATTCAAGCAGAAAAAATATTAGATGATATAGAGAATATATATACAGGGGAATTACCTGATACATATCCAGAAACTAGAAAAAAATCAGATTTATCTTTGATAGCTTTAAATAGAGAATTTATTAACAAAAATAAAGAAACAATCGTTCTTAATAAACAAATAGATATACAAAGTAATCAAATTGAAGTTCTAGAGTTAGGAATAGCTAATTTTGAAGATAATAAAAATTCTAAAGATTCACGAGAAATTGCTGAAAAAATGAGAAATTTTATAAGGCAAGTTTCAAATAATAGAATATCAAGGAAAGAATTACAACAACAAATTAATAGTATTAATAAAGAATTACCAGAGGCTACGGACTTTGCTTATGCATATGTAGAGTTTATACAAAACGATAATAATTCAAATATCCCGAAAAGTATAAATGAAAAAATGCAGAAAATTTTAAATAAAGAAAAACAGAATTCTTTAGAACGAAAAATAATTTATTTGAAAAATCCAGATGGATTTGTTTTAGATATTTTAGATGAAAAACGAGTGTTAGTTAATTTAATTCCAGGTAAACGAGTATCTCGAAATCAAGAGTTAAAAGTATTTAGAATTATTAGTCAAGATACTTTTCAAATGGATGAAATAGGTTATATTAAAGTATTAAAATCTGGAGGGAATATTATTCAAACCTCTAACACTGATTATGATATTAAAATTGGTGATTTAATATATATAAAAGATTAAGAATATATAAATAATGCCGATACATAGTGTATATAAAACAAATTAGGATGAGTCTATGAAAATTTTATTATTATTACATTTATTGATACTATATCCATATGCTTTTGCTCAAGATGCTGTTGAAGGTGATGAATATGCTGAGTATGGTGAGTATGATGATGTAGCTGGTGGATATGATGATGCTGGATATGATGATGCTGGATATGATGATGCTGGATATGATG
>CAMQSH010000011.1 GCA_947036575.1 uncultured Brevinema sp.
AACATATTCTTAGAGAAGCAAAATTTCATTTTGTTTTTTTTGCAGCTGGTTCAAAAGTATCTAAAGGTTTTATTCCTTTTGCTCAGGAGGCAGGTTCAAAAATTATTGATATTTCATCTCATGCTTATGCTCATATGGGAGCACCTCTAGTAGTACCACAAATTTCTTTTGATAGCAAAAATGGAGTTACTCTTTTTGCTAGTCCTATTTGTTTGTCTGTACATTTGAGTTTAGTGCTAGCGCCTCTTGCAAAAATATCAACATTAGAAAGAGTTGTAGCTTCGACCTATCAATCTGTATCAGGAGCAGGTTTTTTTGGTGTAGAGGAATTAGAAAGACAAGTTGTTGAAATTGAAGACGGTAAAGAAGCAAAATTACATTATTTCCCGAAGCAAATAGCATTTAATGTGTTTCCAGAAGTTGAGCATTTTGTAGAAGGTGAACGATGGACGAAGGAAGAAATTCTTGTAGAGCAGGAAGTTTCTACTATTTTAGGATTAAAAGATCTGGATTTAGCATTGACTTGTGTACGTGTTCCAGTTTTACGAGGTCATAGTATAAGTATTACTCTTGATTTTGATAAAGAAGTTTCTTTAGATGATATCTATAGTGCATGGGAAGAAAATGGAATTGCTATTTACAGGGATGATTATCCAACAGCTTGGGATTTAGAAGGTACTTTGGACGTTGGTGTAGGACGTTTGAGAAAAGATAAAAAAAGAAGTAATAGTATTCATTTTTGGACTGTTGCAGATAATTTATCTGTAGGAATGGCTTTAAATGCTGTTCAAATAGCTGAAGAATTACTTTAAATAAACTTATTACAATAAAAAGTCCCCATATTGGGGACTTTTTATTTATATATTTAAAGATATCTTTTGACGATGGCTTTGATTTCTTCAGGAGGAAGATCTGTTGTCATTTCTAATTGTATAAATAATTGAACAAGCTCTATATTTCCAGAGATATATCCATACACAAGAGCATTTTTACCCTCACTATCAAGAGCATAGATATTAATATCAGGGTGAGCAATTAGTAAATTTACAATGTCAATATCTCCTGTTTGTGCAGCAAGCATTAGTGGAGTAATACCCTCATCAGAAGTATTATTAACATTAGCACCTTTATTAAGAAGTAATTCTATAGTGTCATATTTTTTAGCCTGAATGGCGACCATCAGTGCTGTGTTTCCAGTGATTGATCCTGTCGTTCTTGTATTAATATTTGCCCCATAATTAATAAGATAATTTATACTTTCTATTGGACCTTGCTGGGCTGCGAGCATTAGTGGACTAATATTACTAATGGTAGATTTATTTATAGTTAAATTAGGATCTGCTTTGTAGGTAAGTAATAAATGTGTAATGAGTACCCTTCTATTGGCTATAGAACATATAAGAGCACTTATACCATTTGTTAGATCTGGTAGTTTTCTAATATCAGGATTCATTCCTGCATTAAGATATTTTGTAACAGAATCTACATCACCAACTCTGATAAAATAAAATAAATCTTCTATAGCTTGATAATTCGTGCTAAAATCATGTATAGTTTTTTGAGAAGGACTTTTGTAAATTTTATTACTTGGTTCTATTATTATAGGAAGAGTGTTTGTATTTGTATTTTTAATTTTTTTAGGATTGTCATCAGAGATAGATACTGTACCAATACTTACACTAACAGTTTCTGATTGATCTAAAGTATTTTGTTCAAATGTAGAACTAAATGTTTTTTCTTGTGCAAATAGTGGGGTTGTAAGTAGTAATAAAATATTTAAAAGAATAAGCATAAAAGCCTCCAAGTATTTTTTGGTGTTATTAATCATTTGATGTTTGAAAAGATATTTTTTTTATTTTTTTTGGGAAAAAGCCGATATATGATACAGCGATTGTATATAAAAAATATTCGGTATTTGGGGTTAAATTATCTATCTTATTGGTATAGCTTGTTTTTTTACCCGTAGTTATATTCCCACCAAAAGCAAAAGCTTCATTTATTGTATTAGTATTTGTAAGATCTTCAGGAATTTTTGGAAGATCATTTGTATATATTCGCCAATAAATAGCAGCAGGTTCTGTTACTGTAAAACTAAATTGTGCATTGGTAGAATTAATCATGATAATTGCTGGACTATTATCTAACCATTCAGTATTTTTGTAATTGATGGTTTCATGGTTTTTTATAAGATAAGAAATTAAAATATAAGCAAAAAAAACATAAAGAGTAAATTTTAATTTCATAAAACCTCCAACTTAATAGATATATTATAAGTAATATATCTATTAATATCAAGTAAAATAAGGAAGTAGCTTGACTAAAAAACGCACTTCAATTTTTTCTAATATTAATTCTAAAAAACATGTAAAATTATTAATTATTTTTATATGGATGTCTTTCACTTTTCATTTATATGCTTTATGGGGATTAAGTGTTGCGTCTAATGTGTTACTAAATAATAATAAAGCTCCAGTACAAAATCAACAAAAAATTCATAATATTATTTTGGAAACAAAAACAGAATCTCCTTTGGAATCCGAAGAAGCTGTTATTTCTGATAAAAACAATGTTAGTAAAGCTCCTATTCAGGATAAAACCAAACCAGAAGAATATAATATTGCTAATTTTGATCCATCCTTAGCTCAAGGAAAAGGTGGGGATACTTCTTACATTCCTCAAGAAGAGGTAGAAGTAGAAGAAGAAAATCAAAAAGAATCTATTAAAGATACCCAAGTGGGGATACAGATTCAAAAAGATGCAAACAAAATAAAACAAAAAGCAGCAACTGGAGGAGGGGAAACAGCACCAACTCTTTACGATATTAAAAAGAAACCTGTTATCAATCTTTATAGTACAGGTACAGCTAGTTTAGCAACGAAATCCAAAGATTATGCACAATATTTTTTAAAAATGCAAAAGAAAATTGAAAAATATCATAGAGAGTTTTTTCCTGTTTATCAATATTATCAAGGTTTATTGAAAGATGGGGAAGTAGTAGTTGAGTACACTTTAGATCAATCTGGTGATATTTTAAATGCACAAGTTGTTTCTTCTTATGGTTCAGATATTGTTGATAATGCTAGTTTAAATTCTATAGTATATGCTAAAAACTTTGGAAAACTCCCTAAAGATCTACGAGAGGAAAAAGAAATTACAGTTCGCTTTCATTTTATTTATCTATCTAGATAATTTATTGTTTTGTTCCAATATTAGTTCCAAGAAAATAAATATTAGTTCCATTGGCTTGTATATTTTCTCTCCAAGCATAATATTTAGTAGGATCTTCTATTAATGTTAAAATAAGATTGTGCATTGTACCTGTTTCAGAGCTGGAAATTTCTAAACTTTGATAATTACCTATTCCATCCCACATCCCATTAGTAAAAATGATTTTTTTTATTCCTTTAGTAAGAATAGTATTGGTATATATAATATTAAATACAAAAATACTGTCTGTTAATAATGATGTCTCAATAGCATATCCATCACTAAATTTTATATCGTAGATACCAAGATCTAGTATTGCATTCATATTAGCATCGTATGTCCCTGAGAAATTTGTTTTAAATTTTGCTTGGGTAAAAATCATATCTGGGGTGATAGGGGTAGGATTGTTAGAAGAAGGGAATGGTGAATCAGGCTCTAAAGAACAAGAAATTATGACAGAAGATGTTAAAATAAGCAAAAAGGTTTTAATATATGGATTTAATTTTTTTTTCATAAGTATTCCTTATTATTTCTTTAACAGATGGGGTTTTATAACATAGTTATGGCTATTATTTTAATAGTCTATATAAATAAAAATACTTATATAGAAAAATTTAGTCAAACAAAATAAAATATTATCTTTTGTTGATTGACAAAAGGGTGGTTTTTATGTTATAATAACAGACGTAAAGCTCTATGTTTTTGAGTTTTTATTTTTTAAGGAGTTAACTAATGGGTGTACCAAAGAAAAAGACATCAAAATGTCGTTCACGTATCCGCCGTGCTAATAGTTATTATAAAATGGACGCTATAAATATGTCTACATGTGAATCTTGTGGAGCTCAAAAGTTACCACATAGAGTTTGTTCATCATGTGGTACATATAAAGGTAGAAAAGTTTTTGCTGGAGTTGAAGAAGCTTAAGTTTCTCATCTTTCAACGATTCTTTCGTGGATCAATGTTGTTCATATATAATCACAGGCGGAGAGTTTTTGTTATAACTCTTCGCCTTTTCTGTAAATTTAGTTATTTAAAGTGAGGTTTTATGCGTATAGGTGTAGATATTGCTAGTGGAGAAAGAAATCCTCGATTGTTAGTGAAGGGTAGTGTTGATGGGGCTTTATTACATCCTCATGCTGAAATAGTCATGATAGGTGATCAAAAACAATTGCAAAAAATATTAGATGAAGTTTGTGAAAAACATAAATTGATAATGCCTGATAATATCTCAATTATGCATGCCGATAATATCATAACAATGCATGATGAGCCTTTATCAGCAATAAAAATGAAACCTCACTCCAGTATTGTTGTTGGATTGGAAGCTCATAAAAGAGGTGAGCTTGATGCTTTTTTCTCTCCTGGTAATACAGGGGCTATTGTTGTTGGTGCTTCTTTAATTTTACGTCGTTTGAAAGGGATTAAAAAACCAGCTTTAGCAACTTTCGTTTCTAAAGGAATACAAGGTACTCCATCAATGATCTTAGATATTGGAGCAAGTTCAGAAACAACAGTGGAAGATCTTATAAAATTTGGCTTAATGGGTCAAATTTATTATGAGCGTATGGTTAATGTTCCTGCACCAAAGGTAGGGCTTTTGAATGTTGGAGAGGAAGAATATAAGGGTTCTAAACTAGCAAGGGCTACTCACCAAGCAATGAAACATTGTGATTTTTTAAATTTTATAGGGAATATAGAAGGAAAAGATATCTTCAAAGGCAAGGCAGATGTAATTGTTTGCGATGGTTTTGTAGGAAATATCGTTCTCAAAACAATGGAAGGGACGGCATCAAGTTTTTCTCAAATGTTAAAATATGCTTTTAAATCTAGTTTGTTTAGTCTTTTTGGTGCTTTATTAGCAAAACCTGCTTTCCAAAAGGTAAAGGATGCACTTGATCCTGAATACTTTGGGGGAGCTCCTCTTTTAGGTGTTCAAGGTGTTGTGATGATAGGGCATGGATCTTCAGGAGGCTTGGCTTTTAAAAACGCTATTGATGCTTGTGTTAGAACAATAGAAAATAAAGTTGTCGAAGAATTGAATAGTAAAATTGAAGAAAATTTAATTAATATAGAATAATTGCATTAATCTTACTTGTAAAGTAATAATCAATGTATTTTGATATAAAGTAAGGGAGATTAATTTGAAAATAGGTATTTCACATATAGGAATATATGTTCCAGAAAAAATAATTACTAATGATGATCTTTCAAAAATGGTGGACACTAATGATGAATGGATTTTTTCAAGAACTGGTATTAAACAAAGACATATAGCACGTAAAGATGAAACTACCACAGATATGGCAATAGCTTCTGTGAAGGATCTGATTACTAAATCAAATATAAATATTCAAGATGTTGACTTTATTATTTGTTCTACGGTAACGAATGAACAACAATTCCCATCAGTAGCAGCTTTAGTACAAAAAGAACTAAAAATTCCTAATATCCCTTGTTTTGATGTAGGTCCAGCTTGTGCAGGATTTGTTTATTTATTGGCAATTGCTGAATCTTTTATAAAATCAGGATTGGCAAAAAAAGTATTATGTATTTGTTCCGAAAAATTTAGTGATCTTGTTGATTGGACAGATAGAAATACTTGTATTTTATTTGGAGATGCGTCTACCGCATTTATTGTCGAAGAAAACCCAGAAACTTGTACTATTCTTAATACAATTATTGGTGGAGATGGTACTTATAGTGATTCACTACAAACAATAAAACAAGAAAGTGGGGAACATTTTGTACAAATGGAAGGTACGACTGTTTTCAAATCAGCCGTTCGTATCATGGATGAACAAGTAAGAACAGTTTGTGAAAAATCAAATAAAAGTTTAGAAGAGGTAGATCTTCTAATTCCTCACCAAGCTAATGCTAGGATTATGACTTCTGTTGCCGATAGGCTAGGGATAAAAGCATATATGAATGTTCAAAACTATGGTAATACTAGTAGTGCTACAATTCCCCTAGCTTTATTTGATGCAATGAAAGAAGGTGTAATTACTAAAGGGGATTTAGTGGTATCACCAGCTCTAGGTGGTGGATTTACATGGGGTGCTACTTTACTACAATTTTAAAAGATAGATTTAAAAAGGATATAGAATGCGTCGAACATTATTAATTTCTACATTTTTTTCTAGCATGTTGTTTTCACAAGTTGCATTGAATAATATTAATTTTCAAGCTTTTTTTGGTGAAAAACATGCAGGATTTCAAATTAATCCTGTATTAACGGGGTTAAAAGGAAAAATTCCGAATCAAGAGATAGATCTTAATCTTACAATGTTTTATCATAATAAATATACTTTACATGATGATCAAGTGTTAGGTATGATAGAAGGTCGTTTAATTTCAGAATTTCCACTATCTTCTTTTGATATGTATAAGAAAATTAGAGAAGATAATAGTTTAGTATTATCTAATTATGCAGAAAACCATGAAGTATATCAAAAGGCATTAAAACAATACAAACAGTTTCAAGAAAAATACAATAATGAAGAGTATGAAACAAGTGAAGATTATGAAGAATATGCGGAGTATGAAGAAGATTATGCAGAAGATGAGTATACAGAATACGCAGAGTATGCAGAATATGGAGATTATACAGAGTATGAAACAAGTGAAGATTACGAAGAGTATACAGAGTATGAAGAAGATTATGCAGATTATGCAGAGTACGAAGATACAGTCTCATATGAATTTGAATTAAATAATAATAAAAATTTATCTTTTATAAAGCCTAGATTGCTTGCTCAATCATTGCACTATGAAGATCCTCCTTCTACAAATCTCCCCAGATTTCCAAGTATAACATATACCAACACTAATCCGAAAGTAAAAATAATATCTCCAAAAGAATTAGAGTTTTTAATACGTTTTGAAAAAATAAAACAAAAATATAATGATGCTGTAAAGGTCTATAACGAGGCGTTAAAAAGAGAAGCAGAAGTTTATAAAGATGATTTTGATCCAGCCGATCCAGCAGAAAGATTTACTATTGCATTAATGGGTGAGCAACCAAATTCTGTTTGGATTAAGGAATTTGGATTAGATGGTAAAAAAAGATACCAATCTTATAATCAAAATGTATGGTATTTAGGTTATCAAATAGAATTAACAAAAAAAGATGTTAGGGCATTACACAATGTCTTTAAAAACAATAAGAATGTAAAATATATTGTTAAGGGGTCTACAAGAACTGTAGAATTTGATTTGTCCCCCTATTTTAAAAATGCAGTAAATGAGTTATTAGATTTATATGTTAGAGGAAAATTTGCTGTTGATACCAGTACAGAATATCCTATGATGAGTAATTATGATAAGTATCTTAAATAAAATATTTGTTTTTTTAATTTTTCTTTTTCAATTTCAAGCAATACACGCTCAAATTTATACCAATAATCAACAATACTTAGATAATCCTTATGCTGGATTTCAAAGAAAAAGAGATGTGGTTAGAAAGACAGAAAATTTAACAATAAAAACTAATATTTTGTATTTTGAGAATAAAAATGGGCAACACTTTGTGAATTTTTCTTTTTCTAGGGATAATAGCACTGCTCTTTCAAATGTATATACAGAAATTTTTATTAGAATTAATACAGAAAATCAAATCACTCCTTTTGATGGATTAGATCAAACTGTTATGCTTACTATTTTAGGTTTGGATAATAGTGAAAGATGGGAAGAAGAGTTTCACTTTAATAAAAGACAAGTTTATTTAAAATTTTTAAAGACAGGAGTAATACAACTAGATTTAGTGAAATTTTTATCACTTAGAAAAAGTCAGAAAATACAAAATATCTTCCAAAATAATAAAGGTGTTTATTTTCAAATAGAAGGTATACAAGATCAGTATGATTTTGTTTGGACAGAACCGGTAGTTAATTTTTACAAACAATTGTTTGATTATAGAAAAAAAATATATAAAAAATGAGGTGCTTCATGAAAGGTATAGCAGGAAAAAATGCCATTATAACTGGATCTTCTAGAGGGATAGGCCTTGCTGTTGCTGAAAGACTAGCAGCAGAAGGGGCTAATATTGTTTTAAATTCAAATGTTATGGAGGTAGATACTCCTTTAATAGTAGAATTATCAGAAAAATATGGTGTGAAAGTTCAGGCAATACAAGCAGATGTAACATCTTATGAAGCAGTAGAAAAAATGATTAATAAAGTTAAAGAAGATTGGGGATCTGTTGATATTTTAGTGAATAACGCTGGAATAACAAAAGATAATTTAATTCTTCGTATGTCTCCAGAAGACTTTGATATTATTGTAGATATTCATTTAAAAGGAGTCTTCAATGGTGTGAAAGCGGTTTATCCTCTTATGATGAAACAAAGATCTGGAAAAATTATTAATATGGCGTCAGTAATTGGAATAATGGGTAATGCAGGACAAGCTAATTATGCAGCTGCAAAAGCAGGAATTATTGCTCTAACTAAATCTGCAGCAAAAGAGCTGGCTGGTAGAGGGGTGAATGTAAATGCTATTGCTCCAGGATTTATTCAAACAGCAATGACGGATGCAATTCCAGAAAATGAAAAAGCAAAAATATTAGCATCAATACCAATGAAAAGAATGGCTCAAACATCAGAAGTAGCATCAGTAATAGCCTTTTTGGCTTCAGATGAAGCTTCTTATATTAATGGTCAAACTATTGTAATTGATGGCGGAATGTTATAAAAATAAAATTAAATTTAAAACATGGAGGATCACAGTGAGTCGTAGAGTTGTGATTACAGGTATAGGCATTATTTCCCCTTTAGGAAATAATATGGAATTATTTTGGGACAATTTAAAAAATGGGAAAAGTGGAATTTCAAAAATTGAACGCATAGATACTTCAGAACTAACGGTAAAAATAGCAGGCGAAATCAAAGATTTTAATCCTGAAGATTATATGGATAGAAAATTATCATCTCGTATGGATCGCTATGCACAATATGGTGTATCAGCGATAACTCAAGCCATAAAAGATGCTAACTTAGAAAACTTAGATGGGATAGATCCTTATAGAGCTGGGGTGATTGTTGGTTCTGGTATTGGTGGTTTACAAACATTACAAGATAATGCTTGTGTTATTCTCGAAAAAGGACCTAGGCGTGTATCTCCTATGTTTGTTCCTGCATCTATTTTAGATATTGTATCTGGTTATGGTGCAATGCTTTATGGTTTTAAAGGACCTAACTATGCTGTTACTTCTGCTTGTGCAACAGGTCCTCATTCTATGGTTGGTGGATATAATCACATTCGTTTAAATGAAGCTGACATTATGATTACTGGTGGAACAGAGTGTACATTAACTACTCTTGGTATTGCTGGATTTGCTCAGGCTAGAGCTTTATCTACAGCTTATAATGATGATCCTCAAAGAGCATCTCGTCCTTTTGATATAGATAGAGATGGTTTTGTGATGAGTGAAGGTGCTGGTATTCTTGTATTAGAAGAGTATGAACATGCAAAAAAACGTGGTGTACATATTTATGGCGAATTATTATCTTATGGTACTACTGCAGATGCTTATCATATCACTGCTCCACACCCAGAGGGTGAAGGTGCTGGTATGGCGATGAAAATTGCAATGAAAAATGGTAATATTTCTCCAGAAGAAGTAGATCTTGTTAATATGCATGGAACATCTACGCCTTTAGGTGATATCGCTGAAACGAAAGCTGTCAAATTGGCTCTTGGTGAAGCAGCTTACAAAACTAATTGTAATTCAACTAAATCTATGCTTGGTCATCCATTAGGTGCTGCAGGAGCTTTAGAAGCAATAGCAATTTTAAAAATGATGGAACAAAAAACTATCCATCCAACAATTAATATTTTTAATCAAGATCCTGAATGTGATTTAAATTATACAGCAAACAAAGCTGTCCAAAAAGATCTAAATATTGTCTTGAGTAATTCGTTTGGATTTGGTGGGCATAATGTTTCCTTGGCATTCAAAAAAATATAATACAATAGCTATTTCTGAAGATAGGAAAAAATCATTAAAAGAGCATGCTCAACAATATAATATTCCTTTATCTGATTTTGAATTGTGGGATTTGGGTTTAACTCATATTTCATTTATGGATGTTGTTAATGGTCTATCTTATGAGCGATTAGAATTTCTAGGTGATTCCATTTTAGGTCTTTGTTTGGCAGATATTTTGTTTAGAAAGTATACAGAACTTTCAGAAGGAAGAATGTCTATGATGAAATCTAGTTTAGCTAACGAAAACACATTGGCTATGCTAGGAAGAGAATTAAATTTGCTAAAAGTTGTAAAGTTAGGTCATGGAGAACGTCTTGCTGATAAAAGAGCGCAAGAAAAAGTGCTTTGTGATTTATTTGAATCAACGATAGCTGTTATTTATTTACAACATGGATTCAAAAAATGTAAAGATTTTGTAGAAATCTTATTAGAACCCCATATAGATTGTTTGTTAACAGAAGGTCTAAAAGACTTCAAAACAAAATTACAAAAAATAACAATGAAAGTGTACAAACAGTACCCTGTCTATGAAATAATAGATACAGAGGGCCCAGATCATGGTAAAATATTTACTGTAAAAGGTATAATTATGAGATTTGAAGCGTCAGCAAAAGGTCGTACCAAAAAAGAAGCAGAACAAAATGTCGCACAAATAATTCTGCAAGCAATGAAAGAAGATTCATTAACAAATGCAAATTCACTTTTTTCTAAAGAATTAGTTGATGATGAATAAAAAGGATGTTTTATGATACGTGGAATGACAGGAAAATCTTCGCTTCGTTTTTCGACAGATTTTTTAGATGTTGAAATGGAAATTAGAAGTGTTAATTCAAGATTTTTTGAATTTCGTATTAAAACTCCTGCTCGTTATGCTTCATTAGAAATGGACACACGAAAAATAGCCTCTCAAAAATTGGGTAGAGGTAAAATAGATTTTAATCTTAGAATTAATGAAAAAGAAGCACAATCAGTAGGATTAACAATTAATATGGCTTTAGCAAAATCTTATTTAGAAGCAAGTCGTAAAGTTGCAGAGGAATTGAATCTCTCAGATAGTGTTTCTTTAAAAGATATTTTATCTTTTTCTCAAGTCTTGAATTCAGATACTAGTGATGTTGATGAAAGCACTTTAAAACTTTTATTAGAACACTTTGAAAAATTAATTGATCAAATGTTACCGATGATGATAGAGGAGGGAAAAAGCACTTTGGAAGATGTTCAAAACTCTCTAGATATTATGGTAAAATCATTAGATTTTGTTAAAATAAAATATCCTCAAGTTTTGGATAAATATAAAAGTTCTCTTCGAGATAGAGTGCTTGAGGTTTCTTCTTTAAAACCATCAGAAGAACGTTTGAGTTTAGAGTTAGAAATGTTTGCTTCTCGTACTGCTATCAATGAAGAGGTAGTTCGTTTAGACAATCATATCCGTGTGATGCAGGATATTTTATTAGGAAAACGTCCTGAAACATCAAAAGAATTGGATTTTATTGGTCAAGAAATGAATAGAGAAGTTAATACTATAGCTTCAAAATCTTCTGATTTTGAGATTACAGAACAAACTATTATTTTAAAAAGTGAAATTGAAAAAATGAGAGAACAATTTAGAAATATTATATAAGGAAATTTAATCGTGGATGATTATAAAATAATAGTTATTTCTGGTCCTAGTGGTGTTGGAAAAACAACAATATATAAACAAATATTACAAGAATATTCCAACAATATTTCTTTTTCTATTTCTGCGACTACTCGTAAAATAAGAGATGGAGAAGAGGATGGAAAAGATTATTATTTTTTATCTGTAGAAGAATTTAAGCAATTAATAGATAAAGACGATTTTATTGAATGGGAGTGTGTGCATAATAATTATTATGGCACTCTTAAATCTGAAATATATCGTATTTGGAAAATGGGTAAACATGGTTTATTGGATATAGATGTTAGGGGTGGATTGCATATAAAAGAAATATTTGGAGACAAATCATTTCTAGTTTTTATTGCTCCTCCATCTATGAGTGAATTAGAAAATCGTTTACGGAATCGTGGAACTTGTGCTGGAGAGGCGTTAAAAAGACGATTAGACAATGCTGCTATAGAAATGGAACAACAAGATTTTTATGATACTGTTTTAAAAAATGAACATGTAACTATTGCTGTTACAGAATTAAAAAAACAAATTAAAAAATATATTGCTAAAAAACCCCTCTTATGAGGGGTTTTTTTTAGATTGTTTTATAAAAATAAAATCTTATTATTGTTTGAACCATAGTCCAACACTTATTGGAATATGCCAATCTAATCCAAAATATCTTTTAGATATTTTTAGTCCTATTGCTGATTGTTTTCTTTTGTAGGACGATCTGTACAAAAGAGTGAAAATTTGTAAAACATCTTTTTGTCTATCTAATCGTTCACAAATTTGATGATAATCCAAACCTTCTTCACAATGTAAGAACAGTACTTGATCTAAAAACTCATAATTAGGAAGCGTATTTTCATCAATTTGATCTTCACTTAATTCTGCACTAGGCGGTCTTGTAATAGTGATTTCAGGAATGAGCTCTTTATCTGAAATAGTATTAATATAACGACATAAAGCTCTAACCTCTGTTTTTAAAAGATCTGAGATAGGAGCAAGTCCACCACAAGTATCCCCGTATAAAGTACAATAACCAACAGCTGCTTCTGTTTTGTTTCCTGTTGCTAAGACTAAAGATCCATCAGCATTGGCTATACTCATAACAATGTTTCCACGAATACGTGCTTGAATATTTTCTTCCCAAATGGAATTACCATCTTTTAAAAACTCTAATTCTTGAGTATATGATTTGTGTAATGATTCTATAGAGATAATTTTGAGAGGAACATGAAGATTGTCACAAATATCTTGAGCACCATCTAAACTAATATTCGAAGAAAACTTGGAAGGAAGATAAACAGCATGTACGTTTTCAGCACCAACAGCTTCTACTGCTAATACTAATACAAGTGCAGAATCAATACCCCCACTAACAGATACTAGAATTTTTGGGAAATTGTTTTTTAAAAAATAATCTTTAATTCCTTGAACAATAGTTTGACGAAGAATTTCTTCACCAGCAGGAATTTCATGGATAGGATATGTATCTGTTGATTCAAGATCTACTGTAATAAAATCTTCTTGTCCATATCTTAATCGAGTAATAATTTTTCCTTCGGGATTAGTAATAGAGCTGAGTCCTGTAAATAAAATTTCATCAGTAGCTCCAGCCAAATTAATATCAAATACCCAAGATTTTTTTTCACTTGCAAGCAATTTTAATTCCATTTCATGAGCTTCAGGTTTGTTTTTTTCAAAAATTTTAGGACCTAAGTTAACAAAAATATCATAGTTGTTTTGATTAAATATAGACGGCAAAGGAAGATGTGTTTGCCCAGGGGTTTCTTGAGTAAATCCTTCTTTACTTACTGTACCATTTGTTAAGATATCCTGACCTTCAACAAAAACAGAAAGAGTAGTTCCTTTAGTATCTAATGCTAGTTCTTCAAGAGAATTTTGGATAGCTAATCTAAAATCTTCTGATGCCATAAGATTCCCCTGTGGAAATCCAGAAATTGAACCAAAAGGAATGATTAATATTTGAGATTGATCACGGAGTGCTAATTTAATAGCTTCGCGGATTTTTGCTTTATTGTAAGTAAAATCTCCAAGACGAGGATTAAGTTGGGCGATAGATATTTTCATGCTAATACCTTTTTTAATATTTTGTATTATTATTATAGCATAGTATTGTCTAAATAACAAAAAAAGAATATTCTTAAAACTATTGTAAAAATAATAAAATAAATATATAATAAACTTAATCATGGAGGCAATAGTGGTTTTTTGTAATCAATTATGGATAGATAATCAAGATATTATTCAAAAAATTATTTCTATGGATTTTATACAGGATATGTTCGATGGTTCTTTGAGTGATGAGCGATTTCATTATTATATAGAACAAGATATTCATTATCTTAATGATTATGCGAGAGCTAATGCTCATTTAATGGCTAAATCAGAAAACACAGAACAATTGAAATTCTTTTTAGAATCAGCAGATGCTAGCTTTAAGGAACAAGAAAGAGTGCATGGGCATTATACTATCCAATCTAGGTATTCTCAAAAACACACCCTAACTCTAGCTTTTAAAAACTATAGTAATTTTATTTTATACCATACCTCTAGTAAAGCGCTTCCTGTGGGTTATGCGAGTATTATGGCGTGTCCATGGTTATATGTGTATCTAGGAGAGTGGTTTTCTGCTAAAAAATTTAATAATACAAAATATCAATATTGGTTTGAGGCTAATTGTACTATAGAAGTACAAAAATGGCTAATAAGACAAAAACGATATTTAGAAAATTTTGCTCAAGATTATCCTATTTATCAAGAAGAGATGAAAAAATTATTTAGAGAGGCTTTGTTTTTAGAATATGAATTTTGGAATGATGCTTATTTATTAAAATAATATTTAATAATAATAGTAAATAAAAAATTAAATTTTTAGGATTGTTTTTTAATTTGATAAAATAAATCTTTTTAAACAAAAACATACCCTAATAATACTATCATATATTTAGTGAAAAACAGGTATAGAAAACAATTAGTTTTTATCAGGAGAATTTATAATGAAAATAGCTTTATTAGCAATCCTTTTTACAGCTTCTTTCATACACACTCAGGAATCTGTGGATATTGTAAACACAATAAATCAAGAGTCTCAAAAAAAAGAGAAAAAACCTTATGTTTATCAGCCTCATAGCATAGGGATTTCTACTCGTTTAGGAGCAGCTCATCGTTTCAATGTTTATCAAAACTCCTCTGTGTTTTTGAGTACTACTACTTTAGATTTTTATGCTGGTAAAAGAATTGGAAAAACAAAATATAATTCTCTTATTCAATTTCGCCTTTCTACTCCTGTGAGTTCTGATTATAGCACTATATTTCCTATGTTTAATGAATTTCGTTGGGGATTATTGTTGGGGGGGTCTCAATATGCTTTTGATTATAGAACAGAACAAGGCACAGGTTGGTCAACATTAATTAATGGTGGGATGAGCTTTGACTTGCCTACTATTCCTCGTTTTGATGATTTAATGAGTAGTGTTCTTATTGTTGGAGTAGAATTAGATTTCAAATCAATTTATAATTTTAGCAAATATAATGCGATCACCTTTGGTCTCAATTTAGGATATCATGTGAGCTATACTTTTAGACCTGATGTATCTCTTGATAATGAAGGCTTTGCTCTACCTATTCCTCAGGGTCTATATATTGAGCATGCTTTTGTTTGGGGTTTTAGTGTAGGAGTTTTGTTTTAAAAATTAATAGTAAAATAATTACTAAATATAAGGAAGAAATAATGAAAAAACACTTTTTAATACCAGCAATGTTTTTATTTTTAGGATGTTCTATCATCGCAACACCTATAGAAAACGGTGATGTAATACCATCTACATGGCATGGGTATTATAATAGCTCAGCGACACCAAATTTTGATAATATTTCTTTTTCTCAATTTAAAATTGATGAAAATTTTATTAATATAAAATCAGGGAATTATTCTTCTGAAACAGGAGAGCCTTTACAAAATACAGCAGGTAGCTACAAAATTACAAAAACTTTAAAAAACACTCCAGAAGAATATCAAGTTCTTATTGTTGATGCTCTTGCTGATAATCCTGTAGAGAGGATTTTTGGCTTGAAGAAAAAATCTCATACAGAAACTTATATTTCAGAACCTGTATTTTGGGAAGATGAAGAGCAGGATTTTACTCTTGATTTTCAAGATTATCTCTATTCAGACACTTATGTAGACTTAAGTCCTGTTGATCCAAGCACATTAGATCCAAGTGAAGTAGTTTTATTTGATACTTTTTTAGAAAAAATGACGGGTGGAAAAGCTGAGGAAACCTGGGTGCTTACACCAGTTGCGGGAAGTATTTCAATGGGATTCCTGAAAATAATAGGAATGGATGTGGGAAGTGAAGTTACCATTTATAAAGAATGTGTTAAAAATTCTGATGGTAGTCCAAAAATCGATAAAAATGGACAAAGAATATGGGGCTATGCTCATGGTAAAACTATAGGATTTAGGCCAAAACCGCACAATTATGCTATCTATTATACGCCTATTCCTGTAGTTGATACAGAAAATAAATATGGTATTTATTGGTTTCAAGGAAATTCAATCTTTGGGAATAGAGCTATTGAAATTCCTGTGATGGTTCATGAATCAAAAGGGATCAATAGAGCTTATAGTGGTGTAGTAAATGGTATAACTTCTACAAAACCTTGGGATGCAGAAGAGGATTGGATTTATTTAGATAAATCTTCTTTGGATACTATACTGAAATACAATAATTTTATTGAAAGACAGACAAAAATTATAAAATAATAAACAAAAAAGACTATTCTTTAGGGGATAGTCTTTTTTGATTTGGTACGATAAATTGTTTTTTTTAGACAATCGTGGTATAATATTAAAACATCTGAAATGTTATAATAAGGGAGTTTTCATGAGTTTAGAGAACAATCATACAGGGGAGATCACCTCTTATTTTGAGAATGAGCTAGAAACATCATATTTGAATTATGCTTATAGTGTGATTACAGGAAGAGCTATTCCTGATGCTCGTGATGGTTTAAAACCAGTACACAGAAGAATATTATATTCTATGAATGAATTGGGCATTCATCATGATAAAAAAATGCGTAAATCCGCACACATGGTCGGTGATGTTTTAGGTAAGTACCACCCCCATGGTGATGCTTCTGTTTATAATGCTGCTGTTCGTGTAGCACAAGATTTTTCTACTCGTTATCCTTTGATTGTTGGTCAAGGTAACTTTGGCTCTATTGATAATGATCCTCCTGCGGCGATGCGTTATACAGAATTAAAACTTTCTAAAGTATCACATTATATTTTGGAAGATCTCAAAAAAGATACTGTTGATTTTCGTGCTACTTATGATGATACAAGTGAAGAACCGTCTGTATTACCAGGTATGTTTCCACAATTGCTTTGTAATGGTACAGAAGGAATCGCGGTTGGATTTTCTACAGGGATTCCTCCTCATAATTTAAAAGAAATTGTGCAAGCAACTTCTGCTTATTTAGATAATAGCGATATTAGTATAGAAGAATTGATGAAACATATCCAAGGTCCAGATTTTCCAACAGGTGGACGTATTACGAATAGATCGAATATTGCTTCGATTTATCAAACAGGTAAAGGGTCTATCCGTGTCGCTGGTACTATAGAATGGGAAGAAAACACACAAGCCTTAATTATTACAGAGATTCCTTATCAAACAATTAAATCTCGTATTGTTTCCGAAATAGTAATGCTTATTGCTGATGAAAAAAGTAAATATCTAAATACCCTCAGACATGTTAAAGAAGTTCGTGATGAATCCTCCAAAGCTGGGATGCGTGTTGTTGTTGAAATGGGTAAAACAGGCGATGAGAGTATTGCTAACAAAATCAAATCTATCCTTTATAAAGAAACTCGCTTAGAAATCAATGTATCTGTTAATATGGTTTCTCTGATTAAAAACAGACCTGAATTAATGACTTTGAAACAGTTAATTTCTTCTTTTGCAGAGCATAGAAGAACAGTTACTGATAGAAGACATCGTTTTGAAAAAAGAAAAGCAGAAGAACGATTGCATATTGTTGATGGTTTGTTGATTGCACAAGCTTCTATTGATGAAGTAATAAAAGTTATTCGCGCTTCTACAGATGCAAAAACTGCACAAGAATCACTTATGCAAAAATTTATTCTTTCAGAGCTTCAATCCAAAGCTATCTTAGAAATGAGATTGCAAAGAATTACTTCTATGGAAGTAGAAAAACTAACTACAGAAAAAAGTGAACTAGAAGAAATTATTAATAGACTTAGAGAATTACTCGAAAACGCACAATTAAGAGATGCACTTATCAAAACAGAACTTGACGATATGTGTAAAGATCTTGGTGATGATAGAAGAACACATTTTGGTAGTACTGATGCTGAACAACTTGATAATGAAGAGTTTATCGAAAATAAACCTATGCATATTGCTATTTCACACCAAGGTTATTTATTTGTAGAGATTGATCCTTCAAATAAGACAATGGGTAGAGGAAGTAAACGTACTGGTAATGCTACTGGTGGAAGAAAACTTGCTGAAGATGATCATATAATGGCATCAGCTTCTTGTAATCTGAAAGATACTATCCTCTTCTTCTCCTCTAATGGTAAAGCATTCTCTATTAAAGGATATGAAATTTGTGGATCAGATAGTGGTTCACAAGTACGTCATGTCAATAGTGTTGCTCGTTTAGAAGCTATGGAAGGTAATATCGCTGCAGTAATGTTTGTAGATCAATTTAGTGAAGATAATTATGTTGTATTTGCAACTAAATTTGGACAAGGTGTCCGTATTCCTCTCAGCCTATTCAGTAATATTTCTCGTGCTGGTGTTATTGCCCTTAAACTAAAACCTGGAGATACCTTAATTACAGCTAAAAAAACATCTGGTAGTGATACCTTACTATTTGTCAAAAGAAAAGGTAAAGGATTTAAATTAGATGAAAATCTATTTACTCCTCATAATAGAGGGGCTATGGGTGAAAGAGCTATTCGTGTTGAAGGTGAGCTAGATTCTGTCGTGGGAATGGCAGTAGATGAGCCTGAAAAAACAGTATTCTTTGTAACACAAATTGGACGTGGACGTCGTGTCAGTTCCAAAGATTTCTCTCAATTGAACAACAGGGGTGGTAAAGGATACAAATTAGTAACGCTTCGTGAGGGTGAATATGTAGCTGATTTTGCTTATGTACAAGAAGATGAAACTGTTTTTGTGGTAAGTAAATTAGGTCAACGAGCAACCTTAAAATGTTCTGAAATTACTAACTATGCATCACAATTATTAGTGATGAAAATTGATGATGAATTAACAGTTCTATCTGTTGCTCGAGAAGAAGATGAAGAATTAAAAGCATCCAAAGCAATTATAGAAGAACAAAATACTATAGAAGATTCTTTATATACCTAATTAGTTAGCATTGAGGCTAAAATGACAAAAACAAAAATCGATTTCCCTTTTTATTCTATTATTAAAAATTTATTATTAATAAGTAGTGACAGTTTAGCATATTTAACTAGTATGTTTTTAGCTGTATATATTAGAAATATGTTGCCAGAATTTCTCTATAATATTGATTTTCCAGGTTTTTCTACACAATCATATTTTTTACCTGAAACTTTTATATTTTTAATAATTATAATAATAGTTTTTATTTGGAATAGTTTATATCAAAAAAGACGATCTTTTTGGGAAGAGCTGTTGATGATATGGAAATCATTAATAATCACTAGTTTTATTTGTTATTTGTTTCTTTTTAATTTTAATGAATTGTTACCATTCATGAGTAGAATAGTGATTCTACTATTATTTATTTGTTTGATATTTATACTTCCTTTATATAGAATTATATTAAAAAAGATATTATTTAATATTTCTTTTTGGAGAACTCCTATTGTTTTGATATGTAAAGAAGAAGATTTTGATAAGACTATTAAAATAGCACATGATTTTTATAAAGATTTTTATTTGGGTTTTATCCCTGTTGGATTTTTAATAGAAAAAACTAGGCAAAAAGAAGTGTTGTTTTTAGAAGAACAACTGCCTATATACAATGATATTAAACAAATACCATCCTATGCTACTGTTTTTATTATAGAAGATGTTTTAGCACATGACCCACTATTAATATCTTATTTATATAGTTATTATAGAAAATTATATATGCTTTCTTATAAAAATATCATAGGAACTAAGGGTAGCTATTTGTTTTCAGAACGGTTGTTTATACTCACTGTGGAAAATCAATTAAACTCTATTTTATCTCAATTAATAAAATTTCTTATGGATCGAATCCTTAGTGTAATTTTTTTACTTCTATTATGTCCACTTTTTATTATTATTGCTATTTTATTAAAAATATTATCACCAGGTCCTATTTTTTATAGTCATGAAAGAATAGGTAAAAATGGTAAGAAATTTAAAATCTGGAAATTTCGTACCATGTATATGGATGCAGATCAAAAATTACAACAATTATTAGTAACAAATAAAGAATTACAAAAAGAATGGGATACTTTCTTCAAACTAAAAAATGATCCAAGAATTGTGCCTATAGGTTCTTTTTTAAGAAAATATAGTTTAGATGAATTACCTCAATTATTTAATGTAGTGAATGGCACTATGAGTATTGTTGGTCCCAGACCTTTTGTAGAAGGTGAGATAGAAAGCCTAAATGCTTCTTTACTGCCTTTGTATGCACAGGTAAAACCTGGATTGACAGGGTTGTGGCAAGTTAGTGGTAGAAATGAAATTGATCGATTGGAAAGAATGAATATTGATGTATGGTATATCCAAAATTGGAGTCCTAGTTTAGATCTATTGATCTTGTTGAATACTCCTTTAGCAGTATTAAGTGCTCGAGGGGCTAGTTAATATATCTCAAATAATAACAAGGGAGACTGTACGATGAAAAAAACAATGTATCTTATAGTGTTAAGTGTTTTCACATTAATTTCGAATGTTTTATATGGTGCTCAAAATCAAATTGCTATTTTAGCAGGTGGATGTTTTTGGTGTATAGAGGCTGATCTTGAAAAACTAGAAGGTGTTCTAGATGTAACATCAGGTTATACAGGTGGACAAGAGGTCAATCCTACTTATAAACAAGTTTCTGCTGGTCAAACTCGACATAGAGAAGCAGTGCGAGTAGAGTTTAATGCTGATATTATTTCTTATAAACAAATATTAAATGCTTTTCTTCGTACAATAGATCCTACAGATGCTAGTGGTTCTTTTGTTGATAAAGGGTATCAGTATACTGCTGCTATTTACACTTCTTCTGAAGAACAAAAAGAAGTTGCCCTTACTTTTATTAAAAAAATGTCACAATCTCCTTATTTTTCAAATAAGAAAATAGCGATAGATGTTCAGCCTATAGCTCCTTTTTACATTGCAGAAGAATACCATCAAGATTATGCTAAGAAAAATTCGTTTCAATATTCTTTTTATAGAGCTCGCTCTGGAAGAGATCAGTATATAAAAAAAGTTTGGGATCAAATCCCTCAAGAGTTTTTTCTAGCACAGGAGAACCTTATGAAAGAAGTCTCTATAAGAAATATAGAAATGGAAGAAAAATATGCTAAATTTGTTAAACCTTCGGATCAAGAATTAAAAGTAAAATTAACACCAGAACAGTATAGAGTTACCCAAAAAAATGGAACAGAAACACCTTTTGATAATGAGTATGATAAAAATACAGAAAGAGGTATTTATGTAGATATTGTTTCTGGGGAACCGCTTTTTTCTTCACGAGATAAGTTTGATTCAAAAACAGGATGGCCTAGTTTCTTTGTTCCTCTTTCAGATCATTTTATTGTAGAGAAAGATGATTTTATCCTTTTTATGCGTAGAACAGAAGTTCGTTCTCGTTACGCTGACTCTCATTTAGGACATGTATTTAATGACGGGCCTAATGGAGGATTGAGATATTGTATGAATAGTGCAGCATTACGATTTGTTCCACGAGATCAAATGGAAAAAGAAGGTTATGGTGATTATCTATCACAAGTATAAGTGCCAAGAAAATCAAAAATACGATATAACGCCGTAAAGATTATATAGTAGGAAAATCATATGTTGATTAGAGAATTTGAAACTGACGATTTAGATAGGGTAATGAAAATATGGCTTGAAAGTAATATAAAATCACATCACTTTATTGACGAAAGTTACTGGCAAGGAAATTATGACTTTGTAAAAGATTTATTATTAAAGTCTCCGGTGTATATTTACCAAGAATGTAAAACTATAGTTGGCTTTGTTGGCTTGGTAGATAGCTATATTGGAGGAATATTTGTAGATGCAAACAATCAATCAAAAGGCATAGGAAAAGCATTACTAGATTATATAAAAAAGCAGCACAAAGAATTAAATTTACAAGTCTATAAAAAAAACATTCGCGCTATTGATTTTTATAAAAGAGAAAGATTTTTAGTTGTAAAAGAACAAATTGATACAAACACTAATGAAATAGAGCTTGTAATGAATTGGAGCAAATAACTGCTCAACAGAGATGATTTATTCCCCTCTCAAAAATAAAAACTTCTATAGAAAAAAATAACAAATAAAAAATTAAAACTACCTCATTATAAGGTGGTTTTTTTGATTGCTCTCTATAAGGAAATATCTATTGACTAAAAATAGTTAG
>CAMQSH010000012.1 GCA_947036575.1 uncultured Brevinema sp.
CAGGTGGTGAGCCTCTTCTTCAAGCAGAATTTGTTTATGAATTTTTTAAACTATGTAAACAAGAAGGACTTCATACTGCTTTAGATACATCGGGATTTATTTTTAATGATTCTGTAAAAAAAGCATTGGAATTTACGGATTTGGTACTATTAGATATCAAATCCATAAATCCAATTACTTATAAAAGTTTAGTAGGGGTAGAATTAGAAAACACCTTAAAAATGGCTCAATACTTATCATCTATTAAAAAACCAATGTGGGTAAGACATGTTCTTATCGATGGATGGACAGATAATGATAAAGACCTTACAGAGCTAGCTGACTTTCTAACAACACTAGATAATGTTGAAATGGTAGAAATTTTACCATACCATCGTTTAGGGGAGTTTAAATGGGAGCAACTTGGTATGGAGTATGAGTTTAAAGATATGCTTCCTCCTTCTGCCGAAAGAGTGCAAAATGCAAAAGATATCTTTAAAGAAAAAAGCTTAAGTTTATAAAAATTAAAAAGGGAACATAGATGTATTCAGAAATTTTACTTAGACTTCAAAATAGTGCTTTATCTAAATTAGATATATTGAATAAAAATTTCTCCAAATATCTAGTTGCAGCAGTATTAGCTGGATTTTATGTTGGTTTAGCAATTTTCTTTATTGCTATTATTGGAACATTTACAAAGCCTTTGGGGAATAGTGTTTATCGTATTTTTATGGGAATTAGTTTTGGAGCTGCATTAAGTATTGTTATGGCTGCGGGTTCAGAATTATTTACAGGTACAAATATGGTAATGATTGCAGGCTATACTAGCAAAAAATATTCTTATAAAGATATCTTTAGAATATGGGGAGCTAGTTATTTAGGAAATTTAATAGGTGCAATTTTTGTTGGTGTATTATTTTTCTTTTCGGGGTCAGGATCTGGAGAAGTGGGTGAATTCCTTATTCCTTATGCTGATGCTAAAATAAGCTTACCTATTTTAACTATTATTTTTAAAGGGATTTTATGTAATATTCTTGTATGTCTTGCTGTATTGTGTTATTATAATCTTAAGAGTGAAAGTGCTAAATTAATCATGATCTTTTGGTGTTTATCAATTTTTATTACTTCAGGTTATGAACATAGTATTGCAAATATGTCCTTATTTACTGCAGGCTTTTTGATTTCTGGAGGTAATGAAATAACTCTTTCAGGAATTACTTATAATCTTTTTTGGGCTACTTTTGGCAATATTATTGGAGGTTCTCTCTTAGGGTTTGCTTATGCATATATAGGTTCAGATAACTAATTTATAAATTGAATCAAAGATAAAAATAGGAGTGATTATATCACTCCTATTTTTTTATTTATAATAATTACTATTGAATTTTTATCTTAAAGACACTATACTATATGTATAATTTGGTGAAGTTTACTACTTTAATAATTGGAGATAAGAAATGAAAGTTGAGAATATCAAAATAAACAATATCCCTGCTATTTTATGGGGAGAAAAAAGCTCCAAAATAATTATTACAGTTCATGGTGATATGTCCTCAAAATCGGATAAAGTTATTTCAGTTTTAGCAGAAGAGGCTACAATACTTGGCTATCAAATATTAAGTTTTGATTTACCTGAACATGGTGATAGGAAAAACGAACTGACTCTTTGTTCGGTACAAAATTGTATTTCAGATCTTAAAATAATAATGGAATATGCTAAATCTCAAAACTGTTCTATTTCTTTAATGGCAAATAGTATAGGAGCATACTTTAGTTTGCTTGCATATAAAGAAGACTCTTTAGAACTAAGTCTGTTTCTTTCACCTGTTGTTAATATGGAACGTATAATTAAAAATATAATGAAGTGGTTTAATATTTCAGAACAACAACTTTGTGAGGAAAAAGAAGTTTCAACCCCTATAGGAAAAACGTTATACTGGGATTATTATCAATATGTGAAAAACAATCTTATTCAAGAATGGAATATACCTACTGCAATTTTGTATGGTAAAAAAGATGAACTTTGCGAATATGAAGAAGTCTCTTCTTTTTCTAAAAAATTTCATTGTAAAATAGATGTGTCAGATAGTTCTGAACACTATTTTCACACAGAAGAAGATATGGAAATTTACCGAAATTGGATTCGAACAAATATTATAAAGTAAGCGGGTATCCATATGTCAATTTCAAAAGTATGGGTATGGAATACATAAAATGACCCATATTGGCTCTTACTGAGTGAAGAAAGTTATTATACTTCAAATCGTTGGAGTCAGCTAGGATATAAATCTATGTTCAAGGCTTTGATATATCTGCATTTGACTTATCAGAAGAAGGTATAAACTTGGGCTAGAAAGGAAGAATTAAATATAAACGTGAAAGTATGTGATATGCTTGATTTATCATATAAAAACAACTATTTTGACTGTATATTTATGTATCATGTCATTTCTCATTCAGAAACCAAAGGGATGATTAAAATATTAAAAGAAATTGATAGAGTTTTGAAACCTAATGGGGAAATATTTTTAATGCTATGTTCAAAAGAAACTTGGTTATTCAAAGATGCTGGGTTTCTCAAACTTGATGAAAATATAGTGGTTAAAACTGTTGAAGGACTAGAGTAAGACATTCCTTATTTTTATGTAACTCTTGATGATATAATTAAGCTGTTTGATAAATTTGATATACAAAAAATACGCCATACTGATGATTGTTATGTTAATGAAACAAAATAGTAAGTATTATTTTGTTTTGGTAAATAAGAAAACTAATGGAAAAAGAATAGAAATAAAAAATGAAAGTTGAGAATATTAAAATAAGTAATATTCCTGCTGTTTTATAGGATAATAAATATAAAAGAGAAATAGATTAAGGAGAATCATGATGGAAAAAATACATTTTGAAGAAAAGGATAGTGATTTAGTACAGATGGTACCTGGATTAAGTAGAAAAATACTGGCTCATGGTGGTTCCTTGATGATTGTAAAAATAATGATAGACAAAGATGTTATAGGGCCTCTTCATCAACATATTCATGAACAAACAACTTATATCTTGAAAGGGAAGATGGAATTTACCATTGAAGATAAAAAAATCATCTGTCAAGCTGGAGATTCTTTATATATAGCTCCCAATCTTATTCACGGGGTTGCTTGCTTAGAAGAAGGGGAATTGTTAGATATTTTCACACCGATGAGAGATGATTTTTTAAGTTAAAGGTATTTTAGATAAATAAAACAAAAATGAAGTGCTAAAAAGGATACTATAATGAGCGAAATAAAAAGATCTTGGTTTAACTCTTGTGAAGAGGGAAAAACAAAAACTATAAAAAATCTTGTAGAGGATGGTTTTGACTTTAACACTAAAACAGAAGATGATGAAAGTACAGGTTTGATATTAGCTTCAGAAAAAGGATATGTTGACATTGTTAAAATCCTTATTATTGCTGGAGCAGATGTTAGTGCAAAAGATATTGATGGCAACTCTGCTTTGATGTGGGCTTCAAGTGAAGGACACTTAGAAACTGTAAGAATGCTTTTAAAAGCTAAAGCGAGAGTAAATGGACCAAATAAAACTGGCGAGACAGCGTTGATACTTGCAGCATTTAACGGACATCTAGAAATTGTGAAAGCCCTTATTGTTGCGGGAGCTGATATTAATATTACGAACAACAATGAAGAGACAGTTTTGATGTTTGCAGCATTTAATGGGTATATAGAAACCGTAAAATATC
Organism: uncultured Brevinema sp.; assembly: GCA_947036575.1. Lineage (GTDB taxonomy): Bacteria > Spirochaetota > Brevinematia > Brevinematales > Brevinemataceae > Brevinema_A. The sequence continues at coordinate 3,716 of CAMQSH010000012.1, forward strand.
TTATAAAGTTGGGTATTGATATTAATGCTAAAGATCTTGATAGAAAGACTGCTTTGGAATGGGCAACATCTAATGGACATGTAGAAATTGTAGGTATACTCATAGAGGCGGGAGCTGAAAAATAAAATATTAATTTAAGATTTTATTAATGTGCTGGGATAGATTTATAATAAAAATGGATATTTCTATTATAAAATAATTAGGGAGGTAGTATGTATGTAATTTTTTTGATTTTTATTACTAATGTAATGTTTACACAAGATATAGTCAAAACTAATCATAAACAGACAAATAATTACTTCTCTTTTCGTCATTATGATTCTGATAAATATTATATAGCTTGGATGAATCCACGATCTTTTATATCACGTGCTTATATAAAACATAATTTTGATCTAAAATCCGCATTATTATATCGTAATTCTGACTCTGAAGTTACTTGGAATTTTAATTCTATCACAGCTGTAATAGAAGGAAGGATAGCTACAGAATTTTATTTGATTCGTACTCCTAAATTTGCGATAGGTGTTGGTGCAGCTTTTGAGGTACCTTTAGTTACACGTAAAAAATTAGAGCTAACAGAAAGTAAACTAACTATTCTTAATCTCTATAGTATCATAGGTCAAGTAGCAGCATTTATAGATGTTTATTTACCCTATGAGATGAAGTTAAGAATTATTCCCTTTTTCCATGAATCTGTACATATAGCTGATGGTTATGTGGGAGATCCTGAAGATTTTAGTTTTATTAGTTATGAATTTATGGCTTTAGAATTATATAGTAAACTAAAATCGGTTACTTTATATACAGGTATTGAAATCACTTTTCATGCATCAGCTCAATCAGAACGATTATTAAGAACAAGATTACATTTTGGAGCAGATTTTAGACATCCTATATGGAAAGATACGATTAGTGTTATTATGGGATTAAATATAGCTGCCTTGTATGATGAAAAAAATATTCGATTTCCAGAAACTAGTGGTTGGCATCCTGCTGTTAATTTTGGAATAGGAATAGAATTTGATAGAGTAATTATTTCTTTTAAAGTATCACACCAAAGAGGATTTGAATCTGTTACCTACCAAACAATGCAAAATAGTTTAGGAATGGAAATAACTATATTATTTTAGAAAATAACTATCATTCATCAAAATAAAATAGATACTCTTAATTATTTTTTAAAGTAAGGTATACCAAAAAGTTAATATAGATTTTGATTCTTACACTCTTAAACAGTAACTGCTATTATGAGAAATGAATTTGAGTAGTTATTTAAGAAAGATCATCTGGAAAAATAATTTTAGCTTGTTTTCTAGCTTCATCAAGAATATTCATAACTAATAGTGTGTTTTCAAGAGAGTTCTTAAAAGACTGATTTCCTGTTGTAACACAATGTAGAAATTCTCCTAATTCATAATAATATTGGGTTTGTTGTTGGTCTACACTCTCATCTTTTATAATATGTTTATGGGTATCAATATCTAATATCTTAGAAAGTATAGAAAAATTACTACCTATAATTTGACGTTTTTTAGTATAAATATGAGCGTCTAAACCATCATTTGATATTTTAGAGTGAGTAATCTTTACATCAAAAGAGTGATAAGAAAGTACTAATAATCCCTTTCCATCAATACCTGAAGATAATTTAACAAGAGAATGATAAGAGATTTTTTTAGGTTTTCCCCATAAAGCAACAGCAAACCAAATTCCATAAACACCTATATCCATTAAAGATCCTCCAGACATCTCAGAAGAAAAAATATTTGTAGGGTCCCCTTTAATAAAATCATTAAGTTTAGAACTAACTTTTGCAAAGGCTAGATTGACATGAATAATTTCTTTTTTTGGAGGAAGAATTTCCTTCAATTTTTCAAAATTAGGTAAAAATGGTGTGACAATGGCTTCCATTAAAACAACATTTTTTGTTTTAGCTAATTCTATTAATTCCTTAGCTTGTCTACTATTACTAGTAAAAGCTTTTTCTAATAAAATATGCTTACCTTGTTCTATTAGTATTTTTGCTTGATAGTAATGACAGCTATTTGGTGAAGCAATATAGATTGCTTCTGTATCTGTTTGAGCTAATTCTTCGACAGTAGAAACATGTTTTTTAAATCCATATTGTTGAATAAATTTTTCACCTTTTAAAGTAGAACGAGAGCAAATAAAATCTAACTCAATCTCAGAGTACAATTTTATAGCTTCTAAAACTTGAGTGGTGATCGTACTGGTACCTATAATACTTAGTTTCATAAATTTCTCCTATAATTAGTTATATTATAACCTGTTTTCAAGATTTTACTAGTGATAAATCAATTTTGAAATAGATTGTTTGTATTTTATTTTAAAAGCTTATAATATAATAATTAAAGTCTAATTATATTATAACTATAATATAATTTAGAAGTAGAGTCAAAAAAATTATAACAATTATACAATACATTTGCTAAAGTATTTACGTGTTGTCAAGAAAATATCTGATAAATAAATATCAGCTTATAGTAAACTATCTAGTCTATTGAAATATTATGATATTAAATGGGATTGTTTACACAATGTAAAGCTATTAATAAGTTTTTAAGATGAGTTATTAGATAAATATGCTTCTATTACTGTATTAAGAGCTTTTGTTAGTTGATTATGATAGAAATAATCATATTGATGATAAAGTTAGAAACTATCTAGCATACCCTTTTATGTTAGATATCTTGTCTGTAAAAAGGTGCAAAACATTCTGTTTTTAAAACTAGAGTTCTAAAAGTTAAAAACATAATGACTATTCATGATTTTGGCAAAGACTTTGCTAAACAGCTCATAACACCATTTCAAGATAAAATACTATATTATAGAAATATATCAAAATAAAAAAAAATTATTTATACAATAAATAAATTAACTAATCAAATTTATCCATATATGTCCTTTAAAACTTGCTTTAGCTTGAATCATAAAAACTCTCCTTTAATCTATATTACTTTATTATACCATAAACTCAAGATATTGAAGAAGGTAAATGATGTGTATTTTACAAATGCTATTTGAAATCATTAAATAAAAATAGATTCTATATTCTAGAGGGTCTTTATTTTGTAGATGATGATATTTTAAGTCATTACTATGATATGAATAAGCTAATAATAAAAATTAGAATTATTGAATGAGAGTAAAAAACATGTTATAATATGATTATATAAATAATAGGAGTTATAAATGAAATTTAGTTTATTATTATTATTGTTAAGTAGTTCTCTTTTTGGACAGACAACAACAGAATTATTGCCTCATATTAAAATGTTTAGTGGTTATGGTGGTAATATTATTAATATAGCAACGCCAGAGGGAAATATTTTAATAGATAGTGGAACCGCTAAAGGTGCTCAAATAATTACCAAAATGATTCCACAAGTTTCTTATTTATTAGCAACTCACAGACATCAAGATCATATAGGTGGAAATAACTATTATGGTAAACAAGGTGCGAAGATTATTACTCATATTAAAACAGCTCAATATATAAAAGAAAGAAATAGTGGTGTTTCTAAAGAAGGCTATGCAGCTATTACTTTTGATAAAAAATATAGCTTAAAACTTGGTGGAGAAGAGTTAGAATTAATCTATTTTCCTAATGCTCACACAGATGGAGATTATGTTGTTTATTTTCCTAAATATAATCTCATTCATATGGCAGATATTTCTTTTGGTACAAATTATAATTATCTTGATACTAAATATGGAGCGACTATTAGTGGATTAATTAATGCAACAAAACAAATTATCGATATGATAGATGATAACACTATTATTGTACCTGGTCATGGAGAACTTTTAACAAGGGATCAACTTAAACAAAATTTGATAATGTATACAGAAATTCGTAATGAAGTGAAAAAATTAAAAGATCAAGGGAGAACATTGGCAGAAACAATAGCTGCAAACCCTTCCAAAAAATATGATAGAAGAGGAGAGTGGTCTTTTATCACTGCTGAAAAGTTTGTTACTGCTATTTATGAAACACTAAAATAGTTGAAGTTATTACCATACAGAAAAAGGACGAAGTTTCATATCTCGTCCTTTTATTTATTCTTGAATCTAGTTTAACACAATATAGATATTTTGTCAATGATATAAAAAGATGTTATTTTGTGGTAAAATTTTAAATAATAAGTTATAATGGTTATTATAGGATTATATTTATGAAGAAGGGGAATATAATGATTAAACTAGTTATATTATTATGGAGCATATTGTCAATTTCACCTGCATATGGGCAGATTATGCGTTTTGCAGCTACAGGAGATTTGGCTTTGGTCAAAGAATGTGTAGAAGAAAATGGTGCGAATATTGGGATATCAGATAGAGATGGGATTACGCCCTTACAAGCAGCAATCTTTGGTAATCACTTTAATATCGTAGAATATCTTCTTGATAAAGGTGCTGATATTGATATAAAAAATACAAAAAATGGCACTACTGCATTAATGGACGTCTCAAAAATTGGTAATCTAGCACAGGCTAAATACCTCATTCAAAATGGGGCTGATATTAATGTGAAGGATTATTACGGGTATACAGCACTTATGTGGGCTTCAAATAGAGGTCAGATAGAAATGATACAATATCTTATGGAACAAGGGGCTGATATTAATGTAAGGGATGACAAAGGTATGAGTGCATTAATGTTAGCAGCATGGAAAGGACGCTTAGAAGTTGTAAAGTACCTTGTAGCAAAAGGAGCAAGTCTCACTATAAAAGATACTCGTAAAAGTAGTACAGCATTAGTGTGGGCATTTGAAGAAGGGAACTTTGAGATTGTGGTGTTTCTTGCTCAAAACGGCGGTAATATCAATGATAAAGATAGAAGAAAGATTCCTATATTAATAAGAGCTGCACAAGAAGGATATTTAGATAAGGTACAGTTTCTTATAGAAAATGGTGCTAATATTAATATAGAAGATAAAAATAGAAGAACTGCAGTATTTTCGGCTTCTCAAAAAGGCTATTTAGATGTCGTGACGTATCTTGTTGAACAGGGTGCTAATATTAGTAGAAGAGATGAATATGGTGATACTCCATTACTAGCAGCTTTTGATAAAGGGAATTTGGATATTGTAAAATATCTTTCTCAAAAAGGTGCTAATCTTAATGAGAAAGATAGAAATGGTGTTCCCTTACTAGCGATAGCAACAAGTGAAGGGTATTTAGATAGGGTACAGTTTCTTATAGAAAATGGTGCTAATATTAATATAAAATTTGAAGATAATACGACCCCATTAATGAGGGCAGCTACATCAGGATATCTGGATATAGTTAAGTACCTTGTTGAAAAAGGTGCAGATATTAATGCTAAAGGAGCTAATGATATAACAGCATTATTGGGAGCTACAGGAGCAGGACATCAAGATATCGTAAAATACTTGGCAGAAAAAGGAGCTAATCTTAATATACAGACTTTAGGAAATTTAACACCATTAATATTAGCTTCTGCAGAAGGTAAATTGGAGACAGTAAAATATCTTATCCAAAATGGTGCTGATATTAATGGAAAAGACGACAATGGCGAAACAGCATTAACAGGAGCTTCCGCTCAAGGTCAATTACAAGTAGTACAATATCTCGTTGATAACGGGGCAGTAATTGATATGAAAAATAGAAATGGTCTAACAGCATTAATGTGGGCTACACTAAACGGACATCAAGATATCGTAAAATATCTCGTTCAAAATGGAGCTGATATTACTATAAGAGTGAAAAATAACAAGACTATACTAATGTTAGCCGTAGAAAAAGAATATTTAGCTATAGTAAAAATCCTGATAGAAAATGGAGCAGATGTCAATGCCAAAACAGTTGAAAATTTTACAGCATTAATGTTTGTTTCATTTAATGGTAATGTAGAAATAGCAAAACTTCTTGTCCAAAATGGAGCTAATGTGAATGCAAGAGATAAAAACAGCTATAGTGTACTAATCAGAGCAGTAGAACTAAACCGCTTAACTATGGTACAATACTTAGTGCAAAATGGTGCTGAAATTAATATGAAAGATAAAGATGGTATGACCCCATTAATACGTGCTACAGTATATGGACATCAAGACATCGTAAAATATCTTGCCGAAAATGGCGCTAATATTAATATGCAGGATAATTATGACATAACAGCATTAATGCTGGCAGCTGATAAAGGTAATTTGGAAATAGTAAAATATCTTGTAGGAAAAAAAGCAGATCTTAATCTAAAAAATAAAGATGGTTATTCAGCTTTACCAAGAGCTTTGGCTAATGGGCACTTTACAATAATACGCTATCTTGTAGATAATGGAGCTGATATCAATAGTCGGGACAAAGAAGGGCTAACCCCCTTACTTTGGGCAACAGAGCAAGGTGACTTAAAAATGGTAGAAACTCTTGTTCAAAATGGTGCTGATCTTAATATGAAAAGCAAAGATAGTATTCCTCCATTACTAATTGGAGCATATAATGGTCATTTAGAAATAGTAAAACACCTTGTTCAAAATGGTGCTAATATCGAAATACAAGATAAAAGTGACCATACAGCATTGCATTGGGCTATATCTAGTGGTAAATTTGAAATAGTAAAGTATCTTATAGAAAGGGGTGCTAATATTAATGCAAAAAACAAAGATCATGTAAATACTTTATTAATAAGTTTGGAAGAAGGACGTTTGGAAATAGCTCAATATCTAATTCAAAATGGTGCTGAGCTTAATACTAAGGATAAGAAAGGACGTACACCCTTATTATGGGCGGCAAATACAGATAACTTGAGAATGGTGAAATATTTTATCGAAAATGGTGCTAATATTAATATGCCAGATAAAAGTGGTGTTACTCCATTGATACAAGCAGCTTATAGTGGTCATTTAGAAATTGTTGAATATCTTGTAGGAAAAAAAGCAGGTATCAATATACAAGATGATAATAATAATACAGCACTGATATGGGCAGCATTTAATGATCATTTAGAAGTAGTAAAACATCTTGTAGAAAATGGTGCTAATACTGGTATAGAGGATAACGAAGGATTTACAGCATTAGTATGGGCTTCAAAAGAAGATAACTTAGAAATAGTAGAATATCTTTCTGGAAAGTAGTAATAAAAACTGGCTATATATGTAAGAATACAAAAACAAAAATTATTTAACGAATATAGGAGTATTAATAATAATTTTGAGGGCTGTATATATAGATATTTTTGAGTAAAATCATAAATTTCTCTACAAGTACAATCTTTAGATACAAAAGAAACAACAATGATATAATATTTGGATATTAAAGACTCCTAAGAAATATATAATTATAAAAGTTAAAATAGAGCTATAGAAATATAGCTCTATTTTTTATTTTATATTATTATGCTTGTTTTTACTAGTAAAATTAACTGTAACTGCTTATGAAACAACAATAAAAATAGAATCATCAAGACAATGTAATATCGGTTGATTTAAGATTTGTCAAATGGTATAATATTATATCATTTGACAAATCTTAAATCAGGAATCGTAATGTTAGATAAAAATAGTCCTATTCCTTTAGTGTATCAAGTAGAATCGTTACTTCAAAAATATATTATTACAGGAAAATATACCATAGGAGAGTTACTCCCTACTCAAGAAGAACTAGCTCAATTATTAGGAGTTAGTAGGATCACGGTAAGAAATGCTTTTAATACTATGATTAATAAAGGTTTTATTTCTTCTACAAGAGGTAGAGGAACGATAGTAGTAGCTATCCCTGAACATAATGATATAGAAATAGTTGAAAGAGTAAACTATTTTTTATTGGATATAGAGAGTGATGTTCAAGATTCTGAGAATAGTAAGATAGCCGTAGAAAAAAGCCATAGATTTGTTTTTTTAAGAAGTGTAGAAGATAATCCTATAGCGATAGAAAGAGTATGGCTTGCTCCTATTATAGAAGAAGATGTAAAAAATTTAATAAAAGATTTTCATACCACTTTAGAATCTTTATACAAAGATCAAGGAATTCTCATTGAAAAATATGAAGAGACATTAGAACCTCGAGTTGCAGATGATTTTATCTGTAATCATCTCCAGCTTCACAGTTCTTTTCCTCTTCTTTGTATAAAAAGATTATCCTATAGTATAGGTAGGGAAAAACCATTTGAATATAGAGAAGTGTTAATGCGTTATGAAGATTATAAAAAAGTCGTAAAAAATTCTCATATTAATAATAATTAATAAGGAAGAATATATGAATTTACCAAAGAAAAGAATTAAAAAACATTGTGAATGCGATACCTATGAAGAAGCAATTCACCAAGCTTGTAATATACTAAAAGAAGAAGGTATAGTTACTGATCAGTATGCTGTTGCAGCTATTGATGCCATAAAGGAACATGGTCCTTATTTTGTTATTGCCCCTAGTATAATGATGGCTCATGCAAGACCTGAAGAAGGAGCTTTACAGAATGGCTTATCTTTTATTTCTCTTGCTAATATAGTAGATTGTGAAGGTATTCCTATAAAATATATTTTTGCCCTTAGTGCTATAGGGGATAATCAACATATAGAATTAATTCAAGGCTTGTCTAATGTCTTAGATAATGAAAATATATATGAAATTTTAGAAGACTCCCCAGAGAGTTTAGAATCTATGTTTGAATAGATTTATGGAGGAATAATGAGTAAGCAAATTTTAGTAACCTGCCGTACAGGTATGGGAAGTAGTATGCTTTTAAAGATTAAAATAGAGCAGGCTCTGTCGACTTTAGGCATAGATGCAGATGTACATCATGATGTAACATCAGCTATTGATGGCTATACAGATATTGATGTTCTTGTTACTATGGCTGATCTTGTAGAAGAGATGGAGGGTAAATTTCCTAAAGTAATAGGAATTAATTCTATTACAAATAAAGAAGAAATTCTTAATAAAATTAAAGAAGCATTAGTATAGGAGAAAAATATGGTACAAGATATTTTAAAATTTTTAGTTTATGATCTATTAGGGACTAGCTCTATATTAGTAGGTTTTATAGCAATGGTAGGGTTATTACTTCAAAAAAAATCGGGAGATAAAGTTTTAACAGGAACTATTAAAACTATTGTTGGTTTTCTTATTTTCAGTGCTGGTGCTGGGGTAGGAGTTCAAGCTCTTTCAGGTTTTCAAGAATTATTTACAAAGGGATTTAATCTTACAGGAGTACTTCCTTTAGCAGAAGCTGTTACAGCTTTAGCTCAAGCCAAATTTGGAACAACTGTTGCATTAATAATGGTTACAGGATTTATTGCTAACTTGGTTGTAGCTCGTTTTACACCTTTTAAATATGTTTTTTTAACAGGACAACATAATCTTTATTTAGCAGCTCTGTTAACAGTCATCTTAAAAGCTAATAATGTAAGTGATGGAATGTCTATTTTAATAGGTGCTATTATCTTAGGATTTTCAGCAGCTATTTTCCCAGCTATCGCTCAAAAAGGAATGAGAAAAATTACTGGACATAATGAGATTGCTATGGGGCACTATGTTACTTTAGCTTATGCTCTATCTAGTTGGATAGGTGAAAAAGTTGGTAACCCTGAAGAAAGTACAGAAAAATTAAAGTTACCAAGTTGGTTAATGATTTTTAAAGATTATGTTGTTTCAGTTGCAATTTCAGTTGCAATTTTTTATTATATAGCTGCATTTGCTGCAGGAAAAGAACAAGTTATGGAGCTTTCAGGATCTACCCATTGGTTATTATATCCATTGATACAATCTCTTACTTTTGCAAGCTCTCTCTTTATCATTATTACTGGTGTACGTATGATTTTAGGAGAAATAGTTTCAGCTTTTGTTGGTATTTCTGAGAAATTTATTCCAGATGCTATACCAGCCTTAGATTGTCCTGTAGTTTTCCAATATGCACCTACAGCAACAGTATTAGGATTTTTATCTGCTTACTTAGGAGGATTACTTTGTATTCCTTTTTTTGTTATACTTAACATGCCTATTATTATTCCTGTTGCTGTTCCTTACTTTTTTATTGGTGCTACAGCAGCTGTATTTGGTAATGCTACAGGAGGCTGGAAAGGTGCTATTGCTGGTGGATTTGTAACGGGTATTTTAATAGCAGTTGGTCCTGCAATGATTTATCCTATTATGGCATCCATAGGTCTTGTTGGATCTTCATTCCCTGAAACAGATTTTGTCTTTGTTGGAATGATTTTAGATGCAATTTTAGGGTTTTTTAACTAAAACTAAAAAGGAGAAATTATGAGTACAATTCTTGAATTAGAACAGAAATCCAAAGAATATCGAAGAAATCTTATAGAGATGTCATATATAAGTAAAGGTGTTGTACATCTTGGGGGATCTTTATCGGCGATGGATCTTGCTACAGCTGTTTATGATAGGTATATTCCTAATTTTAATGATGTAAATAGATCTCGTTTTGTTCTTTCTAAAGGACATGTGGTAGCGATGATGTATGCTATTTTATTGGGATATGGAGTCATCAAAAAAGAAGAAAAGGGAACTTTAAAACAATTAAACTCTCGTTTACAAGGACACCCAGATATTAATAAAATCCCTGAAACAGAAATGAATACTGGTTTATTAGGTCAAGGTATTGGTATTGCTATGGGCATGGCTTACGCTAGAAAACTTAAAAAAGTTGAAGGTAAAATATTTGCTCTTTGTGGGGATGCTGAAATGCATGAAGGACAAGTTTGGGAAACTATTCAGCAAGCTGCTCACTTCAAATTAGATAATTTAGTAGCTATTATTGACTATAATAAGTTATCTTCACATGATCCTGTTAATGAACTAATCAATCTGGAACCGTTGGATAAAAAACTTGAAGCTTTTAATTGGGCGGTGATTATTATTAATGATGCACATGATATGAAACAAGTAGTAGAAGGATTGGATAAATTAGATAAGCTTTTTGGTAAACCAGTAGCTATTATTGCTCATACTATTAAAGGGAAAGGGCTTTCTTTCCTTGAAGGAAATATTAATAATCACTCTGTTGTCTTAACAGACGAAACATATGCACAAGCTTTAAAAGAATTAGCTTAGGAGATAATGATGATAGAAATAAAAGGGAATTCTGCTCCAAGAACTACTATAGGTAATACACTAGCTGATATTTATAAAACAAATAAAAAAGTAATAGTTATAGACAATGATTTAAGTACAGCGACTAACTCTATTGATTTTCAAAAGCAACACCCAGAAAATTTCTGGGGCTTAGGAATTGGAGAACAAAGTTCTATAAGTGCAGCTTGTGGGCTATGGGTAGAAGGATTTACTCCTGTATACGTGAATTTTGCTATTTTTGCCTCAGGTACTATTTGGACACAATTACGCCAAGCTGCTTATGCGAAAGTAAATCTTAAAGTTATTGCTACCCATCCAGGATTAGATGCTGGGTTAGATGGAGCTAGTCATCAAGCTATTCAAGATATGGCATTAATGAGAAGTTTACCAAATATGAATATTCTCTTACCTGCTGATGTTTTTGATGCAGCTGCAGCAATTAAATATGCATTGTCTCATGAGGGATTATTTTATGTAAGAGTATCTCGTGACCCTGTTCCTGAAATTTATACAGCAGATGATAAAGTAGTTTTTGATATTACGAATAAAGAGATTTACTCTACTGGAGATGATGTAGCATTATTCTTTGATGGAGCTTCTTTAGAAATAGCACTCAAAGGTATGGAAGCACTACAAAAAGAAGGAATTAAAGCTCGTCTTATTCATATAAGATCTCTCAAACCTCTTGACACAAAAAATCTAGATGATATGATGACAAAGGTAAAATGTTTTATTACATTAGAAAATCACAGTGTTGTTGGTGGCCTAGGTAGTGCTATAGCTGAACATGTAGTAGGATGTAAAACTACAGTACCTGTAGGTATTGTTGGTGCTCGTGATACCTTTGGTGAATCCGGAAAATCTACAGAACTTAAAGAAAAATATGGTGTTTCTGCTAAAGAAGTACTAAATCAAGCTAAAAGATTATTATCATAAATAATTTTAATAAAGACAATAACTCTCTTAGCACAAGCATAGGGAGTTATTTTTTAGCATTATCTTATAACTAGAAGTTTGGAAAAGTTATAAAACTATAGATAAAAATGATAATATAGCTTGATATAGAGGATATACAAATTTTGTTGAATATTTAGAAATTCCTATAAATTAGGAGTTTTTTTATGGTATTATTTAGTATAGCTGTTATTATAAATGGGTTTGCAAATTTCGAAATTATAGACTATAATAAACAGATAGAAAATTAGAAAAACATAGATCAAAGGATTTTATTATGAAAAATAACAGTGATATTTTCGAAAGTGCGTCTAGTGGTAATCTAACATGGGTACAGCAATTTGTAGAGAAAAATGTTGATGTTAATGCTAAAGATAAAAAAGGCTTCACTTCTTTGATGAAGGCTTCTAGAAATGGGCATTTAGAAGTTGTTCAATTTCTAGTAGAAAAAGGGGCTGATATTAATGCTCTAGATGCAGATGGTAGAACAGCATGGATGACAGCATCAAGATATGGATATTTAGAGATCGTAAAATATTTAGTTAACAGTAGTGTTGATCTTAATACTCAAGATAATTTTTTTAAAAGTACAGCCTTAATGTTTGCATCCTATAATGGACATTCAGAAGTAGTAAAGTATTTAGTTGAAGAAGGTGCAAATATTAATACTAAAAATGAAGATGGTAAAACAGCCTTAGATATTGCAAATCAAAAAGGTCATGTAAAAATAGTAGAATATTTAAAAGATATTTTATAACAAAATAAGCCCACCTTATTAATAAGGTGGGCTTATTTTGGAAATAAATTAATTTATACAGTAGTTTTAAAACTATTTTTTGAGCATTTTATTAGATATCATAACAAAAGGAGCAAAAATAAGAGTAGAAATTACAATTAATACCATAGATAAAATCGCTGCTCTAATATCATTTCCTGTAGCAAGGTATGCTGATAACACTGGTGGTGTTGTCCAAGGAACTAATACAATTGTTTTATTAATAAGCCCCATAGCTGTTGCAATATAAGCAATCAAAGTTGTTACGATAGGCGTAATAATAACAGGAATTATATAAACAGGATTTAACACAATAGGAAGTCCAAACATAAGAGGCTCATTGATATTGAATAACCCAGGAGTAAGACTTAATTTACCAATAAGTTTTTCATCCTCTCTTTTGGAGAAAATAAGCAGTGCCAAAATTAAACCAAAAGTACCACCAGAACCTCCAAAATTAGCAAAAGCATCTAAGAAAGGCTTTGTAACAATAAATGTTGGCTCAAGTCCTGCTTGTATATTAGCGATATTTTCTTGAATTGCAATAAGAAGAGTAGGTTCTGTAATGGGACCAAGAACAAAAGATCCATGTAAACCAAATCCCCAAAGAAGATTTTTTAATACTACAACAGCCATCAATCCAATTGGTGTTTGAAAAATACTAACAAGAGGAGTTTGTATGGTTGTTGTAATGATATTAGAAAGAGTTGTTCCCCAAGCATAATTTAGAATATAAGCAAAAACTGAAAAAATAGTGAAAGTTAATAAAATAGGAACAAGAGCAGAAAAAGATTTTGCTACAGCTGGTGGGACTGAATCAGGAAGAGTAATAAGAAGTGCTTTAACTTTGGAAAATGATCTCAATAATTCTGTGCTCACAATAGCTGTAAGAATAGCTACAAATAATCCAGAAGCAGAAGTATCAGCAAATGTTAAAATCCCCCAAACACCTCCAGTAACACCCTCTACAGTGACCATAGGTGCACCAGGAAGTAAAGCTACTAAACAACCAAGAGCTGTTGCTCCATAAAAAATACCCTCTTCTTTATAAGATTCTGCTAAATAGAAAGCAGTTATAAAGGCAGAGAGTAAGGACATAATTCCTAATGTTCCACGAAATACTCTATCTCCAACATCTTTAAAAGATTGGATAAAAGCATTGTCCGCAAACAATGGAAAAAAAACATTGTTAATCAGTACATAAAATGATGCAATAAGAATGAGAGGCATTAACTTATAAAACGAATTCCTAACAGCATTAATATGCCGTTGTGTTGAAAACGCATTAGCAGCACTTAAAAATTTTTGTTCAAAAGACATTTGAAACTCCTATAATATATTATTATTAATTTAATTATATCATACTTTTTTATAATAGCAAGCCCAAAAATATATTATGATAAAATAAAAATATTTTAGAGTTATTTACTTAATAATATTGTGTGAAAATGTTGCAATTCATATTATTATATTATACACTATTATAGAGAATTATTATAATTTATTTTTTATAAAAATATAATTGTTTGTAAAAAAAGAATATAGATAGCTAAAACAATTATTTTAATTTTAAAAATTAGTAAATTAATAACTATAATAATAAATAATATATAAAATAACAATATAGACGAATTCCTTGAAAATTTAAAATTACATTTGACACGACTATATAATAGTTTATAATAATATAAATAAAAGTATAAATCTTTTAATCAGATAGGAAATTTGATGGACAATAATAGCTCTAAACAAAGAATTATTCAAGAATATGTACCTGGTAAGCAGATTACTTTAGCACATGTAATAGCAAGGCCTGATGTTTCTATGTTACAAAAAGTAGGTTTAACAGAGCATTCTGGTAAATCTGTTGGTATTATGACTATTACTCCTAGTGAGGCTGTTATAATAGCTGCAGATATTGTATTAAAAGTAGCAAATATAGAAATTGGCTTTTTAGATCGTTTTAATGGATCATTAATTATTGTTGGTTTGGTAGCTGATGTAGAGGTAGCAATTAGAGAAGTAAATGAATTTTTACAAAACACAATGGGCTTTAGTATTGCCCCTATAACTAAATCATAATATGAAAAAAATAGTCTTACTTGGTCCTCAAGGTGTTGGTAAGTCAACACTGGCTAATTTATTAGAAGGTAAAAAAGATACACTTATAGATAAAACAGTGGTACCAGAGTATATAGGAGATGCACTAGATACTCCTGGAGAATATATAGAACATCGTTTGTTTTTTGGTCGTTTTCAAGTACTGGCTGCAGAATATCAGATAATAGGGGTTGTTATTCCTTGTAAATTTGATAATATCTATATTCCACCTAATTTTGTTAGTATGTTTCCTAATAAAAAACATATAGGTATTATAACAAAAACAGATATTGGTAATCAACATGATGTTGAAAAATGTAAAACACTCTTGAATCAAGCTGGTATTGATGAATATTGTGAAATATCTATATATGATCCTGAAAGTATTCAAAGGCTAAAAATTATAATCGATAAGTATACAAATAAAAAATAAGGGTATTGTTTTGAAAAGTCAAATACTAAGTGTTGGTATAGATATTGGAACTACAACCTCACAAATTATTTTTAGTCGATTAACTATAGAAAATAAAGCTATGATTTCACGAATACCACAAATTAATATTACAGATAAAGAAATTATTTATAGAAGTAGTATTCATTTTACTCCTTTAATAAATCATTCTATTATTGATAGTGTAGCCTTAGCTACAATTATCCAACAAGAGTATAAAAATGCTGGGATTTCACCAAAAGATATTACAGTAGGTGCTGTAATAATTACAGGAGAGTCTTCTCGTAAAGAGAATGCTCAAGAAGTTGCACATGCTTTAGGTGAGCTAGCTGGAGATTTTGTTGTTGCAACAGCAGGCCCTGATTTAGAAGGAATTATAGCTGGTAGAGGTGCTGGAGCAGCATTTTTATCAAAAGAAAAGAGATGTATTGTCGCAAATATTGATATTGGTGGTGGCACTTCAAATATTGCTATTTTTGATGATGGTGTGCCTATTGATACAGCTTGTTTAGATATTGGTGGACGCCAAATTAAATTTGAGAAAGGATCATTAAAGATCAATTATATTGCTCCTAAAACTCAAGAATTATGTAAAAGATTAAATTTATCTTTATCAGTAGGTGAAATAGCTTCGCTTGGTGAAATAGAAATATTATGTAAAAATTATGTTGAGCTACTAGCAGAAGCTTTGGGACTAAAAAATCCTAGTTCAGAATTAGAACTAATGTTAACAGATCATCTATTAAAAGATGAGTATCATATATCTCAAGTAATGGTTTCTGGTGGTGTTGCAGATGCTATTTATAATGAAATTACACACCATGATCCTTTTATATATGATGATATTGGGATTGTTTTAGGCAAAGCTTTTCGTGCTTATTTTCCAAAACCATTAGCACAATCATTAGAAACTATTAGAGCAACAGTTATTGGTGCTGGAGCTTTTACGGCAAGCCTTAGTGGCTCTACTATACATATTAGAGAAGAAAAATTACCTCTTAAAAATTTGCCTGTAATAAAATTTTCTTATTTAGAGGAACAATATTCTTTCCAAAAATTAATAGAAATAATACAACAAAAAATAGAGTGGAACTGGGATGATTCTCTTCAAGGAGTTGTTTTAGGTTTTGAATTTAGAGAATATCAAAGCTATAATAAGCTAAAAGAATTTGCTGATATTATCTTAAAATCTACAGAAAAATTACAACAAACTAATAAAATATTAACAATAGTAATAGAAAATGATTTTGCAAAAGCTGTTGGTCAAATTCTACAAAGTAAATCGTCTTTTCCTTTTATTGTTTTAGACAATATTAAAGTTCAAGATGGAGATTTTATGGATATAGGAATGCCTTTACATCAAGGAAAAGTTGTACCTGTTGTTGTAAAAAGCTTAATTTTTAATAAATAAAATATAAAAATATAGGGAAATGTAGTATGAATTTAAAAACCTCTTTATACGGGCGGATTTATTCTTTTGACTCACTCAAAGAAGTTCTTGCAAAAGCTAATGAAGAAAGATCTGGTGATCAATTAGCTGGATTATCAGCAGAAACTGCAGAAGAAAGAGTCGCTGCTAAAATAGTATTATCGAATATACTACTATCCGATCTATATAATAGCCCATCAATTCCTTATGAATTAGATGAAGTTACTCGTATTATCCAAGATGATATTAATATACGAATTTATAATGAAATTAAAAATATGTCTGTTTCTGAATTACGAGAATGGATTCTTGATGAAAATACAACTAATACTAATATTAGTAGAGTTTCAAGAGGTTTAACTTCAGAGATGATAGCTGCTGTGACAAAACTTATGTCTAATTTAGATTTAATTGTTGGAGCAAGAAAAATTCGAGTTACAGCAACTTGTAATACAACTATTGGTTTAGAAAACACATTGTCTGTTCGTCTTCAGCCAAATCACCCAACTGATGATATTGATGGTATTTTAGCCTCTGTATACGATGGATTATCTTTTGGTGCTGGCGATGCTTTAATAGGTTTAAATCCTGTAGATGATACTATTGACAGTGTAACAAGAGTATTAAATACTTTTGAAGAAGTAAAACAAAAATGGAATATTCCAACTCAAAATTGTGTGTTAGCACACGTTACAACTCAAATGGAAGCTATTCGTAAGGGTGCTCCTTCTGATCTCTGTTTTCAAAGTATTGCAGGTTCTGAAAAAGGAAACGAAGCATTCGGATTTAATGCTACAACAATTGCAGAAGCTCAAGATCTTCTGTTACATCAAGGAACAAGTAGGGGACCAAATGTAATGTATTTTGAGACAGGACAAGGTTCTGAATTATCTTCAGATGCACATTACGATACAGACCAATTAACAATGGAAGCTCGTTGCTATGGTTTTGCACGTCGTTATTCACCATTTGTAGTGAATACAGTTGTTGGCTTTATTGGACCTGAATATTTATATAATAGTAAACAAGTTATTCGAGCAGGTCTTGAAGATCATTTTATGGGCAAATTAACAGGTATATCCATGGGTGTGGACGTTTGCTACACGAATCATATGAAAGCAGATCAAAATGATATGGAAAATTTAGCTACATTATTAGCTGCTGCTGGATGTAACTATTTTATGGGAATTCCTCATGGGGATGATGTTATGTTAAATTATCAAACAACAGGACCTCATGATGTTGCTACATTAAGAGAATTATTTAATTTTGCTCCAATCAAAGAATTTGCTGATTGGATGGAAAAAATAGGTATTACAGAAGAT
>CAMQSH010000013.1 GCA_947036575.1 uncultured Brevinema sp.
TTATTCTTTTGGCTGAAGCTTAGCACTTAATAATGCCAAAGATATTCCGGCTATCGTCGTAGGAATACTGACAAGCCATGAGGCAAGACTACTTTGTGCCTCGTACATTTGTAGGAATATTTGGACACAAGAAGCAAAAATTAATCCTAAAATAAAATAAAAAGTAGCACCAGCTTTGTGTTCTAATAATTTTGCCATGAGTAATGTTGCGAGTATAATACCAACTGCTACACCGACTCCAATAATGGCGATAGGCAGTAGGGAGCGTTCAGAGATGTAATTGAGAATAGGTCCATATTCTCCAAGAGCCACTAACAATGCAGAGCCTGAGATGCCAGGAATGACCATGGTAAAGGCAGCTAAGATACCAACGATAAAGAGCCAAAACATTCTATGGGTAGGAAGTGCGATGATTTTGAAAAGTCCGAAATCTTTGATGAGCTGAGATTGTTCAGTAATGATGTTTGTTGGTTCTCTTAAAGACGCAACAGTAAATAAAGATGCAATTCCCAAAAATACAAGCCATAAACGAGGAAGAGAAAATTTGGTGTCTGTTTGTATTTTGAATAATACAGGAACAGATCCCAAAATCAATCCTAAAAAGAATCCAAAAGTAGGTGTATAAGAAAAGGGGAGTGGACTACCTTCAGGAAGATCTATCCCTAACAAAAAGGAAATAAGCTTAGCAAAAGCTAAAAATCCTATGATAATTCCTAATCCTAAATTAGCTAAAAATAATAAATACTCTTTTCTATTTTCTGGCTTAATTAAAAAATAACCAATAGCTTCTGTTAATTTTTGATAAATTCCCAGAACAAATGCCATTGTTCCTCCAGACACGCCTGGGATAATGTTAGAAATACCAATAAGCATTCCTTTGAGTGTGGTGCTAATAAATTCTTTCATTTTTTGTCCTTTTTTCTTTTTTGTTATAGGTCTTCATAAAGTTTTATGGCTTGATAAACATCTTCTAAAGAAATACATTTAGCTAAGGCAGCTCTAATCATAGATACCCCTTCAAAGCCTGACAACAAACTCATCAATGCCCCTCGTAGAGGTTGTATATCTTTGTAGCCAGTAATCTCAAACCAAGATTCAGCATAATTTTTTAATAAATCGAGAAGTTCTTGAGGATTAGGGGTTTTGTAAGATCCTGTTTCACAATAATCGATGATTTGTTGGAATAGATAAGGTTTTGCAATAGCACCACGTCCTATCATTAAGCCATCAACGTGATAGTTTTGGAATACAGTTAAAGCTTCTTCAGGTGTTTTGATATCACCATTAGCGATGAGTTTTTTGGAAGTAAGGTCTCTAGCGCGTTGAAAATAATCCCAATGAGCAGTACCATGCTTGAATTTATCACTAGTCAATCGACAATGAAGCATAATTATGTCAACCTCAGAGCCATCTAAGGCAGTAATAATATTATCTAGATTGTCATAAGTAAATCCACAACGGATTTTGGCTTCAACACTGACACCACTGGATTTAACAGCATTAACAATATCTACAATTTTATGAGGTTCTTCTAAAAGACGAGATCCAGCCCCATTTCTTAAAACTTTAGGAGCAGGACAGCCAAAATTGATATTGATGGATTTTGCTCCAAAAGTATC
Organism: uncultured Brevinema sp.; assembly: GCA_947036575.1. Lineage (GTDB taxonomy): Bacteria > Spirochaetota > Brevinematia > Brevinematales > Brevinemataceae > Brevinema_A. The sequence continues at coordinate 1,620 of CAMQSH010000013.1, forward strand.
TTGGATAATTTTTGAAGCTTTGTAAAAATCTTCAGGGGAATCTTTTCCGAAGAGTTGGATAGATGTTTGCTCAGGAGCATCGGAAATATCTGCATAACGCAAAGTTTTTTTTGATTCTCTGATCACTCCATCAACACTAACCATCTCTGTGACACAATAACCAACACCATACTTTCTATTCATCATACGCATAGGCTTATGACTATAGCCAGCAAGAGGAGCTAGTATAAGATTGTTCTTAGTTGTTATTTTACCAAACTGTAAAGCTTTAATAAAGGACATTAAGAATCAACTCTCTTGATACAATAAAACTCTAAAAACTCTTCTTTATTTTCGTTAATATATTTATGTATTTGGGCAACGACAAATCCAGCTCTTTCAGCAAGAAATTTCCCTCCCTTTTCTGTAATACGAAAATATCCTGTATTAAGAGATCTTTTTTTATCAACAATAGGAACACGAAAGGCTAGCAATCCCCCAATAGGAATTAAGGTAGATAATTTTTGTATATAAGCAAGAGGATTTTCTAAAAGTTCTAATTTTTTCCAAGCAGTAATAACTTGGTGTACAGGACCTTGCTCATATATTTTTTCCATAGAATCAATAATTTTAAGATTGTGATTGTCCAAAGCTACTCTACGAGCAAAACTTGATAATTCTACTCCATGAGCTGAAAATCCATTATGGGAAGCTTCTTGAACAAAAATACCATGTTCTGCACCCAAATCTATTAACTTGTAAGTTGTGTGGTGGTTAGGGATAGGGAGTATTTTTTTTATGATTTGGATTCTTCTTTTACTATCTTCTTTTAAATTTAATACACCTTGTTTGTAACCTTGTTGACTTTGCTCAGAATTATCTGCAATAATATTATCTCCATTAATTTGGATTTCTGTTGATTTAATACTATATGTGTAAGTACTATTACAGGAAACACAAGAAAACAGATTTTTTTCTGTATTTCTTAAGAAAGATCGTTTGTTTGATGAACCACAGAGAGGACAAGAAGCAGGGCGTCCTGCAATAGTATCACTAAGAGTTAAAAACCATTCTTGAAAATTAAAATTATCAGGCAAATTTAATTTTCCACTAGTAGATTTTTCTATGGCTTTTTTAATTTTTTTAGGAGTTAAGAAAAAAGATCCTAACAAACTATTTATTTGATGAGAGTTAGAAATATCTTGATATTGGCTATAATTATGTGCAATAGCGATTACGTATTTTTTGGCAGCTAAACTTTCTAATAATGTTGAACCTGGACCACAAAAAATAAGATCGTTTTTTTGGATATAAGGAAATAAATCAGATACATCATGAATAAGCTTTACATTTTCTTGTTCTTCTATTTTATAATAACTAAGTGGACCTACAATAACAGTAATTTGATAGGAAGAATCTTTTAATGCGTTAACTAATCTCTCTGCATTATTATGGGGGTCACTTCCACCTAAAGTAATAAGTATTTTAGTAATAGTATTTTTTCCAGATTGAGATAAAAAGAATTTTTGATTAATAGGAGTTTGATAAATTTCTGTGAAATTAGCATGTTTTGTTTTTTTTGTAGGAAAAGGAGCTACATAAATTTCTGAACAAATTCCAAGATTATGATTATCTAAAGAAATCATAGGAATACTACAAGTAATAAGTGTATGAAAGAGAGAATCACTAAGATGTACACAATCATTAATAATTAAATTAAAATCAAACTCTCTCAGTATATCAGTAATAGTAATTTTATCATTAGGCGCTGAAATTTGATGATTTGTATCTAGTAATAAAAGTTTAAGAGACGATGGATCTTTTAGATCAGTAATTACCCAAATAAAAGATTTAGAGTAAAATTCAGAAATTTGTAGAGCCCGTTTTAAATGACCTATTCCAAATTTTTTACCAGCTTGTACAATGAATAGTACAGTGAGATCTTTTTTTTGTATCATAGTCTTTTTCCTTTTGAAATAAGAGGGTATCTAGCATAGCTATCCCAAGATTTTTTTTTGTAAGAATTATTTTGATAATCAATATAAGCTCGACCAGCAACCATAGCTGCATTATCACCACAAAGAGCTAAAGGGGTGTGGAATATTTGATAACCAGAAACAATGAGTTTGTCAAGTTCTGCTCGGAGACGTATATTAGCTGCCACTCCTCCAACGGTAATGATAGTTTTAATTTTTGTATCCTGAAGAACATTTTTTAATTTTTTTAGTAAACTCATCACAGCAGCCTTTTGAAAACTTGCACAAATATCGGCAATAGGGTAGGGAGGGTCAAGATCTCGTAATTTATAATATACAGCAGTTTTTAATCCACTATAGCTAAAGTGATATCTATCTTTTGGATTATCAGCTAATCCATGAGGTAATTTCCAAAAATTTTCATCACCGTTTAGAGCATTTTTTTGAATAATAGGACCACCAGGATAACCAAGGTTTAGCATTTTTGCAACTTTATCAAAAGCTTCACCTATAGCATCATCAATGGTAGTACCAAGGATAGTTTTTTTTTCAAAAGACTCAACTAAAAACAATAAAGTATGTCCCCCTGAACAAACTAATGCAATGTGAGGGAAAGGAATATCATTATTCAGATGAGGAGTATATAAATGAGCCTCAATATGATCTACAGGAATAAAAGCTTTATTTAAAGCATAAGATAAAGCTTTAGCTGTCATGGTACCAATAACTAAAGAACCTATTAATCCTGGACCTGTACTTGCTGCAATCGCATCAATATCTTTTAGAGAAAAGCCTAAAGTAGTTTGTTTAAATAGTTCTAAAATTTTAATTAAATGATTTCTCGAGGCTATTTCAGGAACAACACCTGAAAAAGGTTTGTGTAATTCTATTTGAGAATAGATTTGATGAGAAAGGATATTTTTACCATCTTCAACAATTGCAAGAGAGCATTCATCACAAGAACTCTCTACCCCTAGAATAATCATAATACACACCTATATTGGTAAATTATTCTATCATTATAGCAAATTTCCTAAAAAATTTCAAGGTGAGAGTCTAATAATTTGAAGAAAATATAATTTATAAATAGCAATAGAACAAGATTTTTGAGCTTTGATGATAGATCGTTCTGTTATTTTGGGAAATACAATGATTTTTTGATGGTATGTTTTATAGAGAATAGAAAGAATCCCTCCTAATTTTTCTCTATGTTGAGAAGTTAAAGTATCCAAACATAATAATAAATCTCTAATATCACACTCTCTTGCTAATAATTCCCAATCTCTCGTTTTAGTCATAAATTTATTAATTAAATCTTCAAAAGGAATAGGAGTGTTTTCGTATGCTAGTTGAGCAATACACTGTAGGAATTGATGACCTTTTAAAATAGGATGAACACCAATACTCATATCTTGTAGTAATTGCTTTTGACCTTGTAGAGAAAATCCTTTCTCAATAATATTTTTATTAGAGGGTTTACTATGTTGTAAGAAACTTAATAAACTTTGATAAGGTATTTGATTGATAAATAAAGAAAAACGTGTAGAATTAGCCAAGTTATCAAAATAAGGAAGTTTTTGTAAATCAAATTTAATTAGAGCATTAGTATAAATGTTGTTTTGGTAGGAATGAAGGATTTTATAGAAGGGAGATAAAGCTGCTGGGATAATAGTAAGTTGTTGTAAAAATGATATTAAATTATTTTCTATAATATAGTAAATACTAGCTAATAGATCGGGATCTTCTTCAGAAGAAAGGAGCTTTAGTTCCCGATGTATCTCTTGAAAGATATTTTTTGAAAAATATAAAGAGATATTAGGTAGTTTTATTTTTTTTAAAAATAGTGCAAACATTTTAGGAGTTGCAAGATTATTAGTAATCATATAATAAAACAGATCTTGTAGATCTTTTTGAGGGAAAGCAAGCCATATTTCTTTGGATAAAAAAGAAGGTTGAAATCGATAGAGTTCTAATTCTAAATCATTAAAATTAATAGGATTACAGTAATATGTGTACTGTAATTTGTTAGATAAATAGCTCACAAAATCAAGTGGTAAAAATAAAGAAAATTGTTGATTTTTATTGGAGAGGTAAAAAGACTTTTTATTAGTGTTTAAGTAATCGATAGGAGTGTCTAAAAGAAAGTGTACAGTAATATCTTGTTTGGGATGTAATAAGGAAAGAGAATACTGTAATTCTTTTAATAATATTTCTTTAGATAATTTTTCAAATGAAATTTCTAAAAAAAATAAGGAATCATCTATATTAATACTAATAAGAGCAAAATTATTGAGAATAAAATTGTCTGAGTTTTTTAGCGAGTAGGAGGGTAACAGTTTTTTAAGGATTCTAATCATAAAGTTTCCTCTATAAATCAAAAAAGATCCTAAAGATAGGATCTTTTATGCTCTCCCGGCAAGACTCGAACTTGCGACCAAGTGATTAACAGTCACCTGCTCTACCAACTGAGCTACAGGAGAAAAATTCTTGAACCGCCTGGGGTTCGAACCCAGGACCCCGTGATTAAAAGTCACGTGCTCTACCAACTGAGCTAGCGATCCAACACATTTAGTGTATAAATATTATACTTTATTGTGTATTATTTGTCAATACTTTTTCAAACTATTTTTACTTATTTGTTTTGTGAGTTTTATTAAATAAGAAATAAGTAATAGGAGCCGCTACGAAAATAGAAGAATAAGTACCACTTAATATTCCTAAGATTAATAGAAAACCAAAATTTTGTAAAATATTTCCAGCCCAAATATAAATTGCTCCTGCAACAAATAGTGTTGTTATAGATGTTAGTAATGTTCGTTTTAAAGTTTGATTAATACTTTTGTTCATCACTTTATACATATCTTCTTGAGCAAGTGCTGTATGATTTTCACGAATTCTATCAAAAATAACAATAGTGTCGTTAATAGAATAGCCTAAAATAGTTAAAAATGCGGCGAGTACTGTTAAATCAATAGGTATTTTTAAAACAACTGTAAAAATTAATAAAATAATCATATCATGAAGAAGAGCTGTTATAGCACCTACACTATAAATAAAATCAAAACGGAAAGCGACATAAACTAGAATAAGACCAGTTACAATTCCCAATAATTTTAATGATTGTAGGGCAAAATCATTCCCAACACTAGGACCAACATATTCAGAAGCAAGTACAACAACATTAGTTATATTGTATTTTTCTCTGATAGCGTCTAATAAATAATCTCCAGAACCACTATCTCCAAATTCTGCAGGAGCTGTCAAGAGAAAACTTTCTGTCCCATCATTTTTTGTTAATGTAGTAATTGATATTTGCTCTTCTGAGATTAGTTCTCTTGCTTCTTGTACAGTGGTTGGAGCTGAAAATTCAATACGAATACCACCTGAAAAATCAGTTCCTAAGGTAAATCCATGTTGTATATAGCTAACTATTCCTGTAATTAATAATACAATAAAAATACTAAGAGCGATCAGTCTTTTACCAAGAAAATCAAAATACACTTTATTTTTTGTTTCTATCATGATAACTCCTACACTACTTCTCTATGTTTTTTGCCAATTAATGTTTCTAGAAGTAATTTTGAGACGAAAAGAGAAGTGAAAATATTTGCAATAATACCAAATGCCAATGTCACTCCAAAACCTTTAATAGAACCTGAACCAAATACTGATAAAGCAATAGCTGCAATAATAGTAGTTAAGTTAGAATCCCAAATAGTTGCACCAGCATGATCATAAGCAGTGTGAAATGCTGATAGATAATGATGAGATTTTATTTTTTCTTCACGAATTCTTTCATAGATAATAATGTTAGCATCTACTGCCATACCTACTGTTAGTGCAATACCTGCAATACCAGAGAGGGTTAGGGTTGCCCCCATAGAAGCTAGAATTGATAATAAAAATAGTACATTTAAGGATAGTGCAAAAGCAGCAACAATACCAGCAACACGATAATTAATAAGCATAAAGATAATAACTGCTAAAGCTCCAAATAATAATGCTTGAAGACCTTGTTGGATAGAATCTGCTCCTAATTGAGGTCCTATAATTCTTTCTTCAATTACTTTTAAACGAACAGGTAAAGAACCAGCTTCTAATATATTTGCAAGATAAGTTGCTTCTGATAATCCAAAAGTACCAGAAATTTGTCCACGACCATTTGGTATTTCACCTTGGATAACAGGAGCACTACGTACTCTATCATCTAAGACAATAGCAAATTGTTTGTTTATATTGTTTTTAGTAATATCTGCAAAGATCTCACTACCTTCATCTGTCAATTCAAAAGATACAACATTACGTCCAAGATTATCTGTATCAGTAGTTGCAGATTTGATAGCAGTACCACCAAGATCAACTTTTGTATAAATAAGGTACCATCCTTTTAATTGAGGTACATCTGTTTCATCATTTTCCCAATAAGATACCCATTCCGTATCTTTAGGAAGAATAAAAGTAGCAGGAATATCATCACGGCTTGTAATACCGTATTGACCATCATATGGGATCCCTTGACTTGCTAGAGCGTTTAGTAACTCTTGGTTAACAAAACGAAATTCCAATTTACCAACTTTAGATAATCCTTCTTTGAGTAAATTAGGATCACTAACACCAGGTAATTCAATAGTAATCTTTCCATCGTAAGTAGATCTGATAGCAGGTTCTGCTACGCCAAAAGCATCAATACGATTTTTGATAATTTCTAAAGACCTAGTTAATGCATTAACTTTTTCTGTTGCAAAATTTTCTTCAACAGCAATAGGATCTTCATCGTATTGACGAAGGAGTTGCTCTCTAAGATCATCTTCATCAGGAATAGCTGCTACATAGACTCCTCCTTGAAGATCAAGACCAAGAGAAAGAGTTTTTGATCTAATTTTTTTAAGATCTTGAATATAGGTACGTGTATCAATATCTGCGACTGCTAATTCTTCAGCAGGCATCCCAATCAAAGCTTGATCTTCTGGAGAAATTAGTACATACCATTGATATGTTGGATATAGTCCCCATATCGCCCAACCAATAATAGCGAGTAATACAAAATAGTGTGAAATTTTATTCATATATAAAATCCTTAATGTAACGAAAATTTGTCTTAATCAACTTTTCCATGTTCTAAAACAGATGCAATACCTGATTTAGCAATTTCAAATTTAGAATCTTGACTTTTGATGTAAATAGTTTTTTCACCAATAAATTCAATAGTACCAATAATATGACCTAAAGTAACTACACGATCACCTTGTTTTAAACTATCGACTTGTTTTTGCAATTTCTTACGTTTTTTACTTTCTGGAAGAAATACAAGAAGGTACATAAACACAACCATTAAGATAATAGGTAAGAAAGACATAAGACCTCCACCTTGAGCTTGAGCTCCGCCCGTTGGTGCAGCAGCAGCAGCTGGTGCTAATTGAAAAAACAATCCTAACATAATATTCTCCTTATTATAATTATATTTCGTATTATAGCATCTTTACATAGTAATGTAAAGATTTTTTTTATAAAATATAGATATTTAAAATAAAAAAGTCCCTAATATTAGGGACTTTTTATAGCGGCTGGGGAGAATCGAACTCCCAGCATCAGCTTGGAAGGCTGAGGTATTACCATTATACGACAGCCGCAATGTTGTTATTATTATAATATATTTTTTTAATGTTGTCAATACTTTTATTTAATTTTTTTAACATTAGAAATTTTATTACTAAAATTAGTCTCATCTTTTAATATATCTTGTATATATTTAATAAAATTTTCGTCTCTTGTCCCAAGTAATACATCTATTGTAGTTTCACTTGCAAAATTAAAAGCATTGTAATCAGCTTTTTTATCTAATAATAATTTAGAAATATAGCGATTTTTTTTGTTAAATGCCCAATGAAGAGCTGTATTTCCATTGATATCTACAGCATCTATAGGTTCATTTTGATTAATTAATTCTATAGCTTTAGCATAATTTTCAACAAAAATTTCTTTAATAACAGGATCTACTTGCCCACTAATCAGATCTTCTTTAATAGTATTGTCTGCTTCTAATGTTTCTAAAATAGAAGGAGAGATACCAGCATTATTTTTTATGTTTTCGGCACCTGCGAGTAATAAATATTTAGAATGTGTATTATTATTTTTTAATAATGCCTCAATAATAGGTGTTGAGCCATTATTATTAGTAGCATTGACATTTGCACCAGCTCTAATAAGAAGAAGAATTAGTTCTTCTTTTGAATTAATAGCAAAATGAAGAGGGGTATTTCCCAAATTATCAGCACTATTAATATTAGCACCAAACTCGATTAATAATTTAGCAATAGAGTCTTTGTTACGTGATACAGCCCAATGAAGGGGGGTGCTTCCACTACGATTTTTTGCATTAACATCAGCGCCATTAATAATCAAAGTTAATCCTAATTTTGGATCAGATACTAAATGTAATGCCGTTAAACCATCACTATTAGTAATAGTTATATCAGCTCTATTTTTTATCATATATTCAACTAATGGGACATTGTTTCTTGTAACAGCTTCAAAAAAGGAATCATCTTGACTAAATAAAGAAGAAGTAATAGGGGTAAATATTAATAATAAATATATATATATCAAATATTTAATTTGTTGTATCACAGTAATTTCCTAGGAACTTGGATTTATCTATTCTTCTATTGTTGTATCAGTATCTGCTTCAGTATTATCTTCGGTACTATAAGTAGCAGTATCATTATCTATATCACTAGCATAAGTATAATTGTCATCACTATCGTCATAAATATAGGTATCATCTGTAGGAAGTTCCTGTGTAGATTCTTCATAAGACATTAAAGGGATAGAGGATGTAATAGCATCAATATTTTCAAGAAGTTTTATCATTTCTTCATTACCATTATCAATAGCAAGACTTAAAGGTGTGTGGTTATCGACAGATTCTATATTATAATTAATCCCACGTTCAATTAATAAGCGTGCTGTAGATATATGATCATTTTGAACTGCAAATAATAAAGCATTCCAATCATCAGAATCAGTAGCATTGAGATTTGCTCCATTATTGAGAAGCTCTGTGATAGCTTCGTTATAACCTAATTGAGATGCAGCCATGAGAGCTGTCCAATTACTTACTGTTGAAGCTCTATTTTCACCATCTATGGTTCTATTTACGGCAGCTTGAGCTGTTTGATTTACATTAGCACCCATATGACCTAAATATTGTATCATATCAGGATCATTATTGAATGTTGCTATAATAAGAGCTGTAGTTCCAGCATTATTAGCGTGATTTACATCTAATCCTATTGTTTCTAATAAGTATATAACAATGTCTTTATGATTATTTTCAGCTGCGAAACGTAATGCAGTATCACCATTTCTATTTTTAGTTTTTGGGTTTATACCACGATTGATTAACTCTTGGATTCTTTCGAGATCACCACTTTCGGCAGCTTGATGGATACTATTATTTCCATCTACATCCCAATTATGAATAGCAATACTTTCTTCAGCACTTAAATTAGTTAATAAATTATATGATTTTTTAGGATAATCAAAAATCCTATAAGTATTAGATATATATGTAGTGTTTTCAATAAAATTTGAAATATTAGTAATAATATTAGAAATTTGCATAGGTGTAGGAGCTGAAGCAGGAGCAGGAGCAGGATTTCCCATATAAATATTAGGGGAATAGAGTAGTCGTGGAGGTGTTATATTTTTATCTTGTTCAAAAGCTCCATAATTGATTAATAAGTTTTTAATATTTGGTGTAGCAAAACTCAAAGGGGTATTACCTGCTTTTGATACGATATTAGGATTAGCACCTTTATCTAATAAATAACGAGCAATATCAATATATCCATTCCAAGATGCTACATGAAGGGCTGTAAATCCTGCACTATCTGTCATATTAATATTAACATCACTATTTTGTATAGCATAAACAATACCTGTATAATCATTATTTTCAGCTAATTGAATAAGATTTTGAGTATAATTTATGATAGGGGTAAATAATAATAATAATAATATTTTTTTCATAGCAGTCTCTTTAATAAATATAAATTTTATTGATCTTTTTTATAAATATATAATATATTAAGATGAATTAGTATCTTCTATAACTATCGTGTCTATAAAATTGATTGTTATAAAGTCCTGGACCATTAAACAACATTTCTATAGTATTGTTTCCTGTATAAAGCCAACGACTGAGTATTCCAGCAAGTTTTAGTTTTAACTCTTTATATAATTTCTCACCAGTAGTGTTTTTGATAAGAATCAAATTAGTAAGCATTTGATTTTTTTCGGCGATAACTTGTTTAATAGCTTGAATATTTTGAAGATCTTGCATTGTAGGAATTTCAAGTTCAGTTAAATTAAATAGTTCAAGTTCTAGTAAGATTTTTTGTTGTAAAAGATCAGTAATTGCAGGAGCTAATTCTAAGGAATAGTATTCAATTTCTATTTCGAATTCTGCGATAGCAAGGTTAATGAGATTTTGTTCTTGGATGGGAAGTTGTTCAAAGATAGATGGTAACATTGTTAGAGGTTTTGGGATGTTATTAAAATCAGTAGCATAGTAGTCATCATCATAATAATTATAACTTATTTTTAGTTCACCTGTTGCATGATTGATTGTTGTAAATAACAATAATATTAAAAAAATTTTGGTCATAGTATTCTCCATAATAAAGCTTTTGCTTTATTATGGATCGGAAAAAATTTAAAATACTATAGTCTATAGACTATAGTATTTTAAATTTTTTCTATCTATTTACATTTTCATAGCGTTTGATCAATTCTTCTGTTAAGATATCAGGATCTTGAGTTGCTGTAACTATTTTTTGTTGAATTTTAGTGGCGTAATTTTTATGAGTTTCTTGGAATACTTGTTGTATTTTTGTAGTATGATTATCCATAAGTTCATAATTTTGCATACATAACTCAAATAATGCTCTATACGTTTCTAAAATCTCTTGAGATTTATTTCCATTTATTTGATGTTCTTGAATTAATTTTACTAATTCTTTTTCAAGATATTCAATTTGAATATCCAATAATTTTTTATCTTTACGGAAAGCATCTTGGAGATCTCTAGTATTTGTTAAAGCAGATGAAATTTCAGTATCAAAGTCAAAAATAGCATGTTGGTCAAATATTTGCATATGCCTTTGTCTTTTAGAGCCTTTTTGAGAGAACCAAAAAGTGAATTTTGAGGATTCTCTATCTCTTTCTCTATCTCTATCTCTATCTTTACGATGTTGTGCAAAGCTAATATTTGTAGATAAGAATAAAAAAAGCATGATAGTAATAAAATTTTTGTTTTTATGCATGAATTATCTCCTTTACTGCTCTTGTTGATAATTAGAAATTAAAGTAGTGTAGATGTAATTGGAATTAAGTGCATTTGCTCTTTCTTGTTCTAATTTTTGGAGAGCAATCATCTGTTGGTTATTGTTATAAACAACAAATGTTCCTAAAGTGGATGCTACAAATAATAAAATCATAGCTGTCATTAGTGGTATTTTAGGTGAAATATAATAGCTAGGAGTTTTGTTAATTAAAAATTCTGTTTTTGCATCTATAGCATTAAAATTAATAGTTTCATTTTTCATGCTATTTAACAGTTGGTCTAATTTATCTTCTCTTAGGTCTGTTGTGTTAAAATCATTGGAATCGTTTTTTATACGATTGAATAATTGGTCTAATTTATCTTGGCTCATACAAGTCCTCCCATTTCGTCTTCGAGAATTTTTGTTAATTTTTCTCTAGCTCTATGTCTTAGTGATTTTGCTGCTGTTAGCGACAAATTAAGTATATCTGCACATTCCTGAAAGGAACGTTCTTCTAAGTCTTTTAATACTATAATCTCTTGTTCCCTTGATGAAAGCTGATGGATTCCAGTCCATAACTGCTCTAAAGTTTCAGATTGGACACTCTGTTGTTCAGGATTATGAATACTATCTGCAATATCTTCAATAGTATTTAATCCTAAAGTGATTCTAGCACGTGACTTTATATATTCTTTATAAGCAGCATTTCGTGCTATTGTTACGGTATAGGCAACAGGTGAATCCATTTGAGATACCTTGTCCCAACGTTTCCAAACTTCTACAAAAGCTCTAGCAGTACTATCTTCTGCAAGATCTCTACTGGTTTTAGCTCTGCATAAGCGATAAACAAGAGTTTTATTTTGTTCATAAAACTCTTCAAATGTCATATATTATTTACTCCAAATAATTTAATCCTATAATATATAAAGGTCAATATCAAGGATATAGATTCATAATTTATAGTTTTTTTTATTTTTATTTTTATTTTTATTGAATAGAAATTTTACTTTTGTTCTATAGGTGGTGGTATAGCTAATAAATCTAATGTTGGGTCTAAAGATTCTAAAAAATTGAGTACTAATAAACTATTATTTAATTTAGCGATTTCATAAATGGAATGTTGTTGATCATTTTTTAATTTTAAGTCAGCTTGTCTTGCAATTAATAATCGTAAGATTGTAGTATTATTGACGGCACTAGCAATCATTCCTGCAGTACTACCATCATTATTTTGAATGTTAGGCTTGGCTCCATAAAGGAGTAAACAGTATACTATAGAATTATACTCTCCAAGAGTTGCTCCCATTAGCGCTGTCCAGCCTTGTTCATCGCTAATATCTGGATTAGCTCCAGATTGAAGTAATAATCTAACAGCTTCGAGATTACCATTTTTACTTGCAGATATTAAGGAGGTTGTTCCATCATTATTTTGAAAATTAATATTACTTGTGTGATGTAATAAAGATACTATAGTAGTATTATCTGTCAACTCACTGGCAAAAAATAAAGGAGTTAAGTTATCTGGGCTAGTGATATTAGCATCAGCACCATTTTTAATTAAAAGAGAAGTAATAATAGGATTATTTTGTTCTATAGCATAAAATAAAGGAGAATAGCCATATTTATCGATACTATTAACATCAGCTCCTTGTTGTAGGAGGAGAGATACCAAATTATGATCATTATTTTGTATCCCTAACATAAGAGCATTAATACCCTTTTGATTTTTAAAATTAATATCTGTTGAAATATTAATAAAATATTTAATAAGATTAACATGCCTATATTGTATAGAAAGCATTAACAAAGAACAACCCTGATCGTTGGTCATTTTTTGTAATTGATCTGGAGATGCTTGTTTTTGAATTTCTTCAAGATCTCCTGCCATAACATAATTAAATACCATAATATTATTTGTAGAGGAACTATAGATCATATGAGTAGTAGAGAATAGAATGGTAACTTGTAAAAATATATAAAATATTAAAAACAAAATATACCTCTTTATTTGACAATATATTTTTAGTTTGTTTATTATTTGCTAATTAATTTTTTAGTAGCCCTATCTGTAGGTAAAACAATATCTTCAAGACCAACACCTTCTTTGGTTTTTATGGTAAGATCAGCTTTATAAGCTATTAATAATTTGGTAATATCCGTGTGTTGTTTACTAATAGAAAGAAAAATAGGGGTAACTCCTAGTTTATTTGCTAAATTAGGATCAGCACCTTTTTCTAATAAAAGCTGTACGGTAGATGTATTACCTAAAGCACTAGCTATAGATAATAAAGAAGTTCTTGTTATAGGTACTGTATCATTAACATCAGCCCCTTTGGCAAGAAATAAACTAAGTATGGCAGTATATCCTTTTGCAACAGCCTCAAATATAGGAGGAAGTCTATTAGGCATAGGGTTATCAATATTAACTCTATGTTGTATAAGTAATTCCACAATTTTTGTGTGACCATTTTTGGTTGCCAAATGAAGAGCTGAAAATCCTAGCTTGTTTTCTGAATTTACTTGTATAGGATGAGTTAATATAAGGGCAACAAGTTTAGTATATCCTTGTTCACTAGCGAGCATGAGAGTTGAATTCCCACTATTATCTTGGGTGTTAAGAAAAGCACCTGTATTAATTAAATACTCTACTATTTCTAAAGATTTATCCGTAGCATACATGAGGGGTGTTCTATAAAAATTATCCCTACTATTGATTTCTTTTGGATTTTTAGTGAGTAATTCTTTGACAAGATTTATATCATTAGATTGAACAGCATCAAAAAGATTTTGTTCTATTTTAATGGCAACGTTACTCTCTATTGGTGAGTATAAAGTAGGTATATTCAAAGCTTCTTGAGCGTAACTTATATGTGTAATTGCTATTATGGTAAATATTAATATGTATTTTATAATAAACTCCTTAATAATAATTCTTCAATATATACTTGTATTATATAATATATAAAGAAGTTTGTCCAGTCTTATAATATATTATGTATCGTAAAATTATTAATAATCTTGATTTTTATATAGATAGATAAAAACGAATACAGATTCAATAATTTTAATAATATCTTTTTTCTTCATTTATTAGATATTAGAGCTTTCTTGGTATTAATAGTATTAAAAATTGTTATAGATTATATATTAGAGATTAATTTGATAAGCTATTGACAAACAATATTAAATAGCTTATACTAAATTTATAAATTATATTACAAGGAATTTTTGTGATTAACAAATCAACCGTTTGTAGTTTTTTCTATTATTTTGGAACTCTCTGTGTTAAAAGAATTAAATTATTAATGGTATAATTGGATAAATATGTATTATCTGCCATCTAGAATTTAATTCTAGGTGGCTTTTTTTATATACAAATTTACAAAATTTATATTATTATTATTTAAGAAGGAATATAAAATGAATAATCACATTGTTAATTTTTTTACATTTACTAAACTTTATTGTGTCAACAGAATTAAATTATCAATGATGTAAATATATTAAGTATATTGACAGCCATCTAGATTTAATTCTAGGTGGCTTTTTTTATTATATAATAAAATTAATTAAGCCAAGGAGGAAAAAATGGTTAAAATTATACTGGGAATTATGGTCTTATTCTTAGGAGCTTGTGGAGCAAAGGACAGCACACGAGATAATGAAGAAAAAATAGTTAATATAGCAGTACCTATAGAAATAGTAGATTTAGATCCTTTTGGTGTGCAAGATGTTCATTCAATGAGAGTAAGAGATCAGGTTTTTGAGACTTTGTTTGCAGTAAATTCAAGTGGTCAAATCATACCAGAATTGGCATTATCATTTACTAATATTAATGATACTACGATACAAATGACCTTACGTTCAAATGTTTTATTTCATGATGGAGAAAAATTTACTGCTGAAGATGTAAAGTATAGTTTTGATAGGGCATTAGAAACAGCTTCTCATCAATCGATTTTAGATCCTGTAAAAGTAGTGACAGTGGTATCTCCTTATGTTATTCGAATAACTTTAAAAGACCCATATGCCCCTATCCAAATGTTACTTAGTAGCTCTGTTGCATTTATCGTTAGTAAAAAAGCAGCGGAAGCAGGAAACCCCCAAATAGGTACAGGTCCTTTTACCTTAAGTGAATGGAATAAAGGACAGAATCTTATTTTAGAAAAATTTTATGATTACTGGGGTGAAAAGGCGAAAGTCGATAAAATAAATCTTAAAATAGTTCCTGAAGCCTTAGTTAGAATGATAGCTGTCGAAACAGGTGAAATTGATATTGCTTATGATATTGATTATATTGAAAAACAAAGAGTCTTAGATACTCCAGAGTTACGATTTGGAGAAGCTACAATTCCTCGTATTGAATACTTGGGATTTCAAACTTCTAAATATCCTTTTGATAATATTTTATTGAGACAAGCTATTTCTTATGCTTTAGATATTCCAGGAATCCTTAATACTGCTTTGTCAGGTGCTGGAGAACAGGCTTATAGTTTGTCTATTCCAGGTATAGGACATACAAAAGCTTCATTAGTACAACAAGATAAAGAGAAAGCAAAACAATTATTAAAAGAATCTGGACTACCTGTTGGTACAAAAATCTCAATACTTGCTATAGAAGGGGTTAGAAAGGGGATGGCAGAAGTTATACAAGCTAATTTAAAAGAGATAGGAATAGATCTTGAGATCAATATTGTAGAATGGGCAAAATACGCTCAACAAATGTATGCTGTTGATACAGGGATGTTTTTAGGTGGTTGGGGTAATGAGCCTGATGCGGATTTATTCTATTCTGTATTCTTTAATACTGCTAGTAAAGGACCTGGTGGAAATTTCACAGGGTATTCTGATATAGATATGGATATTTTATTAGAAAAAGCAAGAAAAGAACAAGATACTATAAAAAGACAAGAGTATTATGATCAAATACACAACAAATCTATAGAAGAGAGAGTAATGATTCCTTTGTACTATCCTATTAATACTATTGTGTATAGAACAAATATCAAACAAATGAGATTTGATACTTATGGATTGAATGATTGGAATACAATAGAAATGGAATAAAAGATTATTAATTAGTAAGAAAAATATTATATCAAGGAACATTTCAATGAATATATTAGAATTATCACAAAAAGAACAAGATTATCTTGTTAAAACAAGAAGATACCTTCATCAAAATCCAGAATTAAGTATGGAAGAAAAAGAAACTTCTGCTTTTATTCAAAAAGAATTAACAGCTTTAGGAGTCCCTTTTGAAATGGTTGATGAATATGGTGTTTTGGCAAAAATCGAAGGACAAAACACAGATAAAATGGTAGCATTGAGAGGCGATATGGACGCACTTCCTATACAAGAGGAAAATGACCATCTTACTTACAGATCTGTAGTTCCTGGGGTTATGCATGCTTGTGGACATGATGCTCATACTGCTATGTTATTGGGTGCTGTTAGAGTATTAAATCAAGTAAAATCAGAACTCAAAGGCACTGTATTATTTTGTTTTCAACAAGCAGAAGAAGTTGCCTATGGAGCGAAAAGACAAGTAGAAGTATTAAAAGCTTACCCTGTTAAATCTTGTTTAGGCTTGCATGTTGCTTCTGATGTGGAGACGGGAATTCTAGAAGTTTCTCCTGGTGCTGTGATGGCTGCTGCGGATATTTTCAAAGTATATGTTCAAGGGAAAGGAGGACATGGTTCTAGACCAGATCTAGCTATCGATCCTATCTTAGCATGTGCAACTATGGTACTTGAAATAGCTAGAGCAAAAGCTCAAGAAATGAATCCTTTTGAGGCAAGTACTATTAGTGTTGGTGGTCTTCAGGCTGGAAGTCGTTTTAATGTAATTCCAGATACAGGATATTTTGAAGGAACAATACGTACTTTAAGTAAAGAATCCCGTAAAAAAGCATCAGAAATTGTTAGCCGTGTGTGTAATGGAGTTGCCTTGGCTCATGGAGTTGAAGTAAAAGTAGAAATTATAGATGTGATACAAATCACATATAATGATGAAAAATGTACAGAATTATTCAAGCAAAGTGCTACAAAAATTATGCCAGTAGAAAATATTAAAAAGATGGATGTTACTTTAGGCTCTGAAGACTTTTCTGAATTTTCTATGCGTTATCCAAGTGTCTTTGCTATGCTTGGCACAAAAAACGAGAAGCTTCAAACTGATTTTCCTCATCATCACCCTAGATTCAATCTTGATGATTCAGAGCTTTTTTTAGGAACAGCTTTATATGCTCAATATGCTGTAGACTTTTTAGAAAACAACGAATGTTAATGAGATTGGTTTCTTACTCTAGCTAGCCCCTTTAGGGAGTATAAAGCAGAAACCTAGCGTAGCATGGGTGTGTCACCCCTCATACTCTTTACGAGTGCTAGCTATGATAAATACGATATTTTATATCCTATGCTTTATAGATAGGATTAGTATCTAGTTGTAGTAAAGGAGTATCCAGTAAGAGTATGCAAAGGTCTAAAAAATAAAGAGTATTATAAAATTACCTTTTAAAAAAATAATCCCCTATTACTAGTTTTGTAGTAGGGGATTGTTTATTTATTTAATTATAAAACAACTATTTGCCAAATACATATCCTAAACTAAATGTTAGATTGTATGCTAAATAATTTAATTGATTATCTCCAGAGCCTAAAATACTTCCTTTAGGTTCAATAGTAGTAACCTCTGATCCAGGGTCTTTCATTCCTGTAAGTTCTCCACCAAAAGCGAAATCTAAACGATGACTAAATCCAAGTGTTAATCCATTATCAAAAATATACCGTGTTCCTAAAGGTAGCTCTATACTTACAAGAAAATTATTTCCTGTTTGAGCAGTATAGCCAACTATAGCACTAGCTTCTTTAAATTTCCATGAGTAAACTCCTGATAAATATCCAATATTTAAACCTAAGACATCAATCATTAGACGTCCATTACCTAATTTTGTACCCATTATATAGGTGGTTCCTACAGAAACAGTAGTAGTATTAAAACCTATAGAAGAATTTTCTGGTAATTCAGCTTTTATTCCACTCATTTTAGTAAGAGGGCTGAAATTCATTGCAAATCTAACTTTGGTGTCAAAACCATGGATTAATGATCCTTGACTAAGATAAAGATGACCCAAAGTAACATCAAAACCACCGCCTAAAAATTCTTGAGAATCTTGAAAGAGATTTATAGGTGCTATAACATTAGTAGTTAGAGAGGTGTAATTCATATTCCCACCGACACTAATTGTTATATTGTTTTGCCCTACTGCAGTAAAGTTTACAGATGATATCAACATCATTGCCATTAAAAGTACTAATTTTTTCATAGTAACTCCTTTTTATTTTAACTTGTATTATTTTAAAATACTAAGTGTTTTTATTTATCTTGATCTAGACTCATAATCTTTTGGATTTATTTTTTTACCAAAGTCATATCCTAATGCTAAGTATGCTCCAAAGCTTCCTTTATAATTTCTTTCTCTTACATCTTCTTGTATTGCTATATGAGTCCGTATTGCCCAGTAAAATCCATTTGCTAAAGTGTTTTGAAATCCAGGTAAATTTATTCTGATAATAGTCCCATCATCACCCTCACAAAAGCCTCCACCTAAACCAACACCTATTAAATCAACATAAAATCGTCCACCATTAGATAGTAAAGAACCCACACTATATTGAAAACCTAAATCAAAGCCCAATAAATGTAATCCTACTCCAGTAGCATCCAGACCTAAAAATTTAACATCAAAATTCAATACATGGAGGACATTATTATTGATAGAGCTACGAAATTCTGGAGCATATAAAAATCCTATACCCAAAGGCAATCCTATAGTTGCATATAATTTTAATGAATTATTCACATAGGGGAAATTCATCTGTGTATTGTCCTGTGCTATTAATGGACTTGTTAGCATTAGTAATACTAATATATATTTTTTCATTTACTAACCTCTCTTGATTTATTTTATACTTTATATAGTGTATGTTTTATTATTATTTTGTCAACCTCTCAATTAGTAAATCTCACTAATTTAAGAGGTTTTATATTCAGTCAAAGCTAAAGTTTTTTGTTTTCTAAAGGATACACAGTATGTTTTATTTTAGATTGGTATATTATAGTATACCAATTACCCATAGGGCTGTATTTGCTAACAACTATTATAGATTCTAAATATTTCTACTCAGTACTTATACCAAAAAATCATACAAACGCCTATGGGCAATTAATATAAAGGTACTTGGTGTAAGTACTAAAAATAAATATCTAGACACTATTTCTTGATGATCGTCATTGTTATACCAAGTATCTATTTGTTCTAAAAGTTCTTTGTGATCCATAATAAACTCCTGT
>CAMQSH010000014.1 GCA_947036575.1 uncultured Brevinema sp.
CAGCATTTGGTAATCCCTATTTTTCTACTAATATTTTTGGTCCTATGGAAACTATTGCTATGCAAATTTATAAAAACTCTACCTCACCTAATGCCAACCTCATCGCAAATGCTTGGGGAGCATCATTAGCTTTGGCAGTTATTGTCTTAGTTTTAAATTTAATTGTAAAGCCTTTTATTGATAAAATAAAAATAAAATTTTAATAATAGACTTATTAATAATATACTATAAGTAAAAAGGATTTTTTTATGGAAATTGGTAATAAAAAATTTGTTGATCCATTAACATCTTCTCAGCGTATCAAAAAACCTGGTATTATTGATGTTAAAGATCTAAGTGTATACTATGGCGAAACTCAAGTACTCCAATCTGTTGATATGCATATTCCAGAACATCGTATTATTGCTATTATGGGTCCTTCAGGTTGTGGTAAATCTACTTTATTAAGAACATTTAATAGAATGAACGAGCTTATTGATGGTTGTTCTTATAAAGGTAGTGTTCTTCTAAATCAAGAAAATATTTTTGAGATGGATTCTATTTCCTTAAGACGGCGTGTTGGGATGGTTTTTCAGCACCCAAACCCCTTCCCTACAATGAGTATTTATCAAAACGTTATTGCTGGATACACACTGAATGGAGCAAAATTAAGTAAAGCTGAAGCTGATCAATTAGTAGAAGAATCCCTCCGAAAAGCTGCCCTATGGGATGAAGTCAAAGACAAATTACATAACAAAGGATCTTTTCTTTCTGGTGGGCAACAACAGCGTCTTTGTATCGCTCGTACACTAGCAATGAACCCAGAAGTCTTACTCTTAGATGAGCCGACCTCTGCACTTGATCCAAAATCAACATCGATGATTGAGTCACTACTTATCACCTTAAAAAAATCAGTTACTATTATATTAGTGACGCATAACATCGCTCAAGCTGGTAGGGTTTCTGATTATACAGCCTTTATGTATTTGGGCGAGCTCATAGAGTATGACACCACCAAAAAAATGTTTACCGTTCCTAAAAACAAAAAAACAGAAGAATACCTCACCGGTAAATTTGGCTAAGATTAGTCAATCTATCGTTCGATCCCTTCCATTATCAATCTATACAAATAAAAAGCACACTAGGCTTATGCTAAGTGTGCTTTTTTAGATTTGTGAGTAAAATTACTTCAAACTTTAAGTAATATTTAATATCCTGTATTGTTCATACTCTGAGATCTCTATATGTTTAATCGCTACTTTTTTATCGAAGATAGGTCCATCAACAACGATAGTATGATACTCGCCATTTTCACCACAAGGATCTGCTCCACTCTCTTTGATTTGGGTAACGAGTTCTTTTGTTAGTTTTTGTCCTAATAAATCTTTGGGCAAAAATTCTGTATTCACGACTTTGATGATAGCCTCAAAGCCCAGATCTATAAATTCATGAGTGAGCGATTCTCTATCTTCTTGCCAAAGTGGAAAGATAGACTCCATACCTACTTTATTCGTTCTTTCTGTACACCAATCTCTATGTTCTTGTATATCTATATCTCCAAACACACAAATTTTGGCATTCGTTTCGGCTGAAGCTCTTTTCAAAGTTTCCTCATAGGTATCAAGATAATTTTGAGCACCTGTGGATTCTATAAAATACACAGGGATTTTTAGAGAGTCAGCGATCTTTTGAATAACTATCCGAGGAACAAGATGAAACCACGACACTTGGGTGGCTTGATTGATGGTGATTAGTAGTCCTACGGCTTGGTGATTTTGCTGAAGCATTCTGTAGAGAGCGAGGGTACTATCCTTTCCACAACTATAAGACACTAAAAATTTTTCCATAAAAAGATTTTTCATCGTAATCTCCTCTCATTATTATAGGCGACTTTGGTATATAAAACAAATAAAAACCCCTCTCAGTGTTATCTGAGAGGGGTTTTTTAATTTTCCATATCTACCTAGTTAAAATGGATACCAACCAGTAGTTCGAACATTATTAGCTTGCTTCTCATATGCGTAATCTCCGATGTTACTTCCAGGAGTATCATGTAGGAAGCCACTGATTCTTTGGAAATCGAGCCCAGATTTTGGTTTAAAAAATATCATTCTACCCTCGTTTCCGCTTATTTTAAAGGACATAAATGTTCCTGATAATTTTCCATATCCACCTACTGCAAATGTGAGAGTTCCAGAGTTTGACACATCTTTTAAAAATATTTGAGAAGTGGTTTTTGAAATAACCGTACCACCATCACCTCTATATTCAATATCTATTACATAAATATTTATTCCATTTGCAGTTACTTGTTTAGGAAATACTGACATGTGTCGAGTACCCGGCTCCGTAAAATCACCAATTGTTTGATATGAATTACCATGAATATTAGCCATATAATACGTTTTGCCAATGAAGCCAGCAAACTCCTTTCTTCTATGTTGTGAAGAAGACCATGAAAACGATCCATTATAGAATGGTATAGCACTAAGATTTTGTGTAGCTTTTTCCTTGGTCTCACCATAAGCCCATTTATGTTGCAATAAATTCGCTCCTGTTCCTAATGCCATCGTATGATAGTTATTAAATATAACATTACTCCAGTGAGAAGTCGTAGTTATAGCGTTATTCGCGACAGTTGGCGATGTATTTCTAACCTGTGCTGGGTTATGGAGTCTAAATATTATAGGATCTTTACCAGAACTGTGTATCGTTTGTACCAAGAGTTTCATCCCGTTTTTATCATAGCCTCCAGATGATCCAGGAGAACCTCCAGATCCAGTTGTTGATCCATCTTCATTCGGCCAAGTACCACCTGGTAGTCCACCTGTTCCAGTTGCACCCCAGTCAACAGATGTTTCTGGTTTTAATCTTATAAAAGCAAAATACGTATCTGGTGACCCACCAAACGGAAGAGGATCATTGCCGTCTTCCCAAGATTTTTTAGTTACCTTACCACCTTCAAGGAATTTGAGAGAAAGTTGGTTTCCAGCGGCAAAAAACTGAGTACCTTTATTATAGTTTCCGGTTGCTCTCTTTTCTTTACCATCTTCTCCAACAAATGTTCTATAAATATCCCCAGAAAGGATATAAGGGACAAAATGTTCTTGTTGAGCAATATGCTCACTAACAATATGTGGAGTATATTGTCTCATATCAGTTGCTCTGCTTACTAGATCTGCTTTAGCTAGTCTTGCTGCATCTGCCAAACTAACACTAGATTTACCATAGCCAAGCATTATTTGATTATCGCTATTTATTTTTATGGAGAATACAGTATTTTCAAATAAATCTTTTAATTCGCCAATAGTAGTAGTAGTATCTTCTGTTCCATTAGGAGCTGTACCTTTAAGTATTACAAAAGTACCCTCATTTGGACTTATATACTCTAACATTCGGATTCTTGTTTGTAGATCACCTTCATTCCTACCATTCCTAAAGTGTTCTATTCTCAAAGAATCTACTCTGTCAGTTATAAGGGTGTTAAATCTAAAAACATAGTAATCGTCCTTAGCAAAGTATCCTTCTCTATTGTTAAAACGAGATGTGCCGTTACCAGTTTTAAAGAATCTACTATCAGCCAACATAGCTAAACCTGTTTTTGTCTGAGATGTAGTACCAGCATTTATATCCTTGCCATCTACAGTGAAATAACTCTGTGGAGTCGTAGATAAGTCTCTTAATTTTTCTATGAGTCTCTTATCCATATCAGAAAGTATTGATAATCGTTCGTGTGTCCAATAACTATATTTATATGTAGTTTTTCTATTTTCTAAAGCTGTAGTTTTTCGCTTTGTGTCTCCTTTTGTTGTCTCATAAGTAATTATAAATTGATTCGCATTAAGTAATGTTACATCTATAAATTTCTGATCCAAAACAGAACCTGTGTCACTTGTTACAGCTACAGCATAGAATAAACCTGTTTTAGGGTAAGTATTTGGATCATTGTAAGAAACTCCTTCAATTATAGATAAATTATAATTGTGAGTGCTTCTTACTCCATTCGCCATGGTTATCAATTGTAGAGTATTTGCTTCTGCATTAAAAGTATATGTCATTGTATTTCTAGGATCATAGATCCCATTAGGGATTTGATCTGATGTTCCTGTAGAAATAGCTCCTATAGGTTCCTCACTTAGCTCAATTAAAAGATCTTTTGGTAGGATTACTGTATTTTTATCTACATTTAATGCCCATAGGGTATTCCACGCATCGCGTTGTCCACTCAAAGTATTAGGTACAACTCCTGTGCCTGGGATTGTTAGTTTAGTATATTTTCTACCAGCTACTTGAATTTTAAATGCACCCGTTGATCCAACATCTTTAAAACCTATCATCTTACCATGCTCTGGATGTGATGTTGAAGAGCCTATAAGGCTGAAATATCCTTCACTATCACTAGTATCTCCACCATCAACTAAAGACATGCTATATCGATGAGTTATAGGATCAGCATTATTACTTATTGTTGTTATAGCAACCTGTGCTATAGCATTTTCCAGTGTAAAGGTATATTCATATACACTTTTAGAATCATAGTAGTCTACTGCTTCATTTTCATCTGCCTGAGTTTTTTTATGACGAGTAACTTCGACTATTGGTTGACCTGAAGTAGTTGATCTATTGTATAAAGTAGTAAACACTTGTCCTAGTACTGTTATGTCTCGTTCTCTATGCAACTTTCTTCTGACCACACCAGCAACAGTTCCACCATCACGTACTGTTTTTGCATCGGTGATTGTATTTGCAGTTACATATGTAACTGTTCTTTCAGTTGCTGGATTACTAGTATCATGACTTATTTCTACTGCCATAAATTTCTCGTTGAACGCTCCTACTCCATTCAATTGAAAGATTGCCTTGGTAGTACTTTCATCTTCAATCATCAAAATATCATAAAGTCCACTGTCCGTTACTGAACCTGCTACAACTTGCTTTATTTCGACCCTTTTTTCAGCAGTTCTAAAACTCCAATCTGTTGTATTAGCTTCGGTATATACTGGGTTAGCATCGTCAAACTCTTTTGTTACCCATATAGTATTATGTAGTCCTAAGCTTTCTGGAACCCTATAGCTTGCATCAAGAACAGATTTGGAGACATAGTTCCAATGGAGTAAAGCACTTAAGTTTCTTTCTGCCACTATTTGTGACTCTCCAATAGCAAGTTTCACTTTTGTTTCATCTGCAAATCGACCAACTTCTAAGGCTACATATTGGTTTGAAAGTACATCATCAAAGTCCCCAGCTAATTCTTCCGTGATACCATACGGAAGAATAACTCCTTTATAATCATCTGTATTTTCTATGATTTTTAACAAAAATGTTGCACTATCACCAGCTATTACTGTATGGTCAAACGTACTACGGAGACTTGCTTTAAAATCATAAACTTCAGAAATTGTACTAGCAGATAATCTAAAAGCAAATTTATTAGCATCTGTAGGTCCATCGAGTATATCTCTATTTTCATCTACAGGCATAAACCAATCATTTCGATCATGTAATGTTTTAGTTACCCGATGTGTATTCCTTAATATTGGTATTGGTATCAGTTTTGGATCGAGTGCATTGTTTCTATTCCTTCTAGCGACCGCTACGGTTGAACCTATCCCGAAAACAATACCTGTTTCTCCTTTTCCTAATATACTACCATTAAGCTCAACATCATTAAAACCAAATGCCCAATACTCGATTATACTTGCGCTACCACCCACTCCCGTACCAATTGGAGTCTCAAGATCAAGATCAGCACTCGCTGTAGGTATGACCGTGAACTCGTTACCTTTAAATGCAAACTTTAAATCATCTCTAGTATTATCAACCACTTTCCACATAAAGTTAGGATGGTCATGATTATCATTCTCAACATTAAGTGGTTGTATACGATAATAGTTTGTTGACTTGGTCGTGCTGTTACGCACATACAAAACTAATCGCTGTTTAGTATCTAAATATATTTCGTCTGTATTGTCTTTATTGTAAGTATAGATGTCTTGACCAAGATCTAGCGTTCCCAAACCATCTTTACCACCTGCATTGAAAAATTCTACTAACAAACGATCATCTATAATAACAGATGTTTGATCAAATAAATTTTTTGCTTTATCAATATTTTCTAAAGCATCCTCTGCTTCAGTAAGTGTGTCATACTTATAAAATTTAGCTCCATCACTACTATCAAAAATAACAGCAACATATTTTCCATGATACTCACCAGGCATAGCAGCACCTCTTGGACCTTTAAGATACAATATACCTTTATTTGCATCTTCTTGTGCTGATTTAACTTTAATAGTTTTATACACTGTTAAAGTTGAAACAGTCTTACCATCTAATGCAGATGTACGCTTAATAGCACTAGCAGTTAAGGCATCAAAGGCATCAGAAAAAGACCATTCTGTTGTGTCATGAGATAAGTAAATACCATCTTGATCTACAAAAAATTGATTTTCAACTTTTAATTTGTCTAAAACTTCAGTACCTGACACTACAGATTTTTCTGTTCTATATCTAAATGTTGCTTCAGTAGTTGTAGGAATATTAGCTGTGTGCCACTCTCCACTAGTATTTGTAAAAGTTACCAATTCTGCTTCATCAAGTGTTTTAATAGAGGCTACATCATCTATATCAGGTAAACGAATAACAATATATTTATTTGCATCTGGTGTACCAACACCACCACGAAGTAATGCAATAGCTCTCTGCTGATCAGTACCTGCAGCTCCCTCCATAGATGCTAGCATTTCATAACTATAGATATCCTCACGACGAGGTAACTCAACACCGTCGAGTTTATCAGTATCGGACGCTCTATTAGATATTATTATAGTTTTAGCTGGATATACTACAGTATCTCCATCTTTAATTTCATTAGGAATAATAGTATAAGTTTTTGTTAATTTAGGATCATAAATGTTTAGATTTCCTGATTCTGCATATCCGAGTTCTACATAAGCTCCAAATGGCTGTGCATCAGGTAATACTGTGCCTGTTTGAGAATGTCTTTTTGCAGCTTCTTCAAATACAGCTCCAGTAATTTTAATAAACTCAGAAGAGAATAAGTTCCATTTATTAGCTTTGTCTTCATGTTTTGCTGTAACATCATTTATAGAGTTACCTGTAGAAACTCTTGCCTTTTTACCAGCTGAACCTGCTACAGTTGTTGGAACTTCATCAAATTCTAGATATAAATATTTTGTATCATAATCCCCAACCCCTCTTAAGTAATAGATACTTGATGTAGTTGTAGGGTTTCCTACGTTTTCCATACTATAACTAAGAGGAGTTGTTGGCGATCCTTTATAATTTAGAACTTCTAAACGATACCCTTCACCAAAAGGATTAAATCTATATTCTAAAACATCACTAGGATTAAATTCAGGAAGAGGGTTACCATCTGGAATAATTCCAGCACCTGTACTTACCTCAGTAGAGCCTAAGCTACTAGTATCAGCTGTGTCTTTTCTTGTTAAAGACCAATTTCCTACACTAGCAGCAGCATCTATAAGAGTGTCATTAGCTATAGCTTTACCATGGGTATACCAGTTATAGACATTATCCCTAGCTAAATCTTCAAATTTACTTTGAGCAGCACTCAAATCAACGTCCATACCTACTCTCATGAATTTTTCTTTGTCGCCAGTACCAAGTTCTAAGACTACAAATTGATTTGAGTTAACACTATTCTTTCTAAAAATCTGAAAACTAGCCGTAGTACGAGTACTACTTAGTAATTTTATTCCATGACGACCAGCTTCTGCAGGAACACCTGCATCCGCACTTATAAGTATATCATGAACAGTACTACCTGTATTATTATTAAAATCAGCACCAGCTGTATTTGTCGTTTTTTCAAAATTCCAACGTGCTGTATCGTCTGGATCATAGGTGTAATTTGGACCTTTTAATTCTGACCAACCCTTATCATCATAGCTTTTTGCTGTCATAATTGACTCAAAACTTCTTTGAGCAGAACCTTTAACTCTAAAATTCCATTCTGAATAATTTTCCATAGCAATAATAGCTGCTGATCGAGCCACATCTGCATCAATTCCTACAGGTACAGCTGCCAATCTCATAGATTCCCCATCAAACTCATGTCCACCATATCCATATGCAGGAATAGAAGGTATTGGGGCTATAGTTGTTGCTAATTCATTTCCTATACCTATAGCAACCACATGATTATGATATCTTCCAGTAGAAGGAGTAACTGTATCTGTTAAAAGAAAAGTTCCTCTATGTGATGATATATCTGATCTAGAAGCAAAATTATATGTGTCTTCTCTAGCAGTAGTACCAGTGCCACTATTTATAGTTTTGACTATAACTTGAAGTCTATTCTCAGGTTTAAATGTCCACTCTTCATATGTCGTAGTTGCATCTAATTGATAAGCAGCTTCATCTAATCTTACCCATAATCTACCTGCTGCTAAATCAAAGGCACGTGCTGCTATAGTCGCAGATCTAATATCTTGCATCTGTTGCATATCCGTTTCAAGAGTGGTTGAATCTACAGCAACGTTTTTATCTGCATTAATAACAGCCTTGAAGTCAGAAACCGCACTAAGAGGTGTACTACCTGGAGTACCATTCATTCTATGATTTCTTATACTAACAAATTTTCTATTATATGGAGCATCACTTAAACTTGGATCTGTAGCCGATCTCAAATAAAACAAAGCATTAGCTCTTGTTCCAGGTCCTGTAAGAGAATCTGCTTCTATCATATACACAGTATAAGTAGCTTCAATATTATTATTATCATTTTTATGGGTTATTTTTACAGTTTTTCCATCTGTATTAAAAGCCCATGTTTCTGTATCATCACGAGAGTATGTACCTTGTTTCATCCATACAAAAGATGGAGTACCATATCCACCCGCAGTAGTAGCATCAGATACAAAACTAGTGAAAGCAGCAAGATTATTTGCATTTGCATAAGGATCAATATATGGTATATATGCATCTCTTAAATTTCTTTTAGCTTCATTATAACTATTGCCAAAAGCAAAGGCTACACCTTCAGTTGCCACTGGTCCATTACCTACTGGAGCTGTAGGTGCTTTAGCTTTTAATGCCATATAATTGTTTAATAAAGATCCCGATCCAGTTAATCGAATTACAGCTTCATACTCAGAATCACTAGTCTTTTTATCTTCCATTATATCATAGGTATGAGTAACTGCACCAAGTAATTGACCATTAATATTATTATCTACTGTTATAGTTGGATTGCCATCAACATTTACCCCAAAGGATATCTCCTGCCCATTTTTATAATCATCCATTTTATCAGTCGGATCCACAGAAGCCCATTTATTCCCATCTACCATATCTAATGCATTATGAGTCATGATAACTTCATTTTTATCTTGATGAGTTGTTTCTAATGTGGTAAATGCAGCTTGATTACCAATAGGAGTTACTGTCCCCCCTGCTGAAATATTCTCTAAATCTGTAGGATTACCGTTCAATATAAGTCTAATATTCTTTTTAGCATCCGTACCATTTTGAACATCTATTCTCAAATACTGATTATTCAAAGGTAAATTTTGTCCCTGAAGTTGTACAATACCAGTATCTAGACCACGATCAGAAGTAACAAGAAATGTATATTGCTCTGTAGAACTACCACCAGATCCATTAGTACTGGTAATATCAAGAATTGAAGTACCATATGTAAAAGTATAATATTTAGTATTCCAAGGAACATACTTACCATTAGGAACACCATCCTCAAGTTCAGATTGCATAAAAGTTATACCTGAGATATTTTCTACTACTTTTGAATCTTTTGGTGCAGATGCTTCTGCATGGTAATTATAAGATGTAGCCATTCTAGTAACTTCATCTTTAGTAGTCTGCTCAATAGGATCTATATGAATAAAACCTTTATTACCATGTTCACCAACACCAGTTCTTACAGATATATGCTGTCCTACTAAGTTGCCTGGACCATTATTTAGCTTTTCTTCTAAACAAAATGTAGCATATATATCTGAAGATTGTGCTGTAGTTTTTAGAGAATATTTAGTAGTAGGATAAGGTTCAGAAGCTCCTGGCATTATTTCTATAATAGAAACAGCTATATCACCGTCTGTATCAAATATTAGTTTATAAGTATGATCGAATTTATAACTAGGTATAACATCATCATCTGGTCTAGGAGTTGGAACTACTCCAGGTGCGAAGGCTGCTCCAGCAACCCCAGAAGGATCAGGATAAATCATAGCAACCCACGGATTAAATCTTTCCATGGCAGAAATAACTTTATGGTCAGAAGGTAAAGCAGATTTTTCATATAAATTGAGTGTTTGGACTCTGGATAAAGCAGAACGTGCTTCTTCTAAAGTAAAACCAATAGCATATTTTGCTTGATTGTGATGGATATCTGTCCCTAATTCAATAGCAACATATCTATTATGCATAGAAGCAGTTGGATCAGGTGTCTCAAAATCTTCTGAATACCCTTTTAGTTGAAATATACCATTTGTTTTATTATTATCAACAACAATCTTAACTTTATAAAAAGATGTATCTATTATTTCACCAGAGAAAGCTATATATTTTAGTTTTCTTGTTTCAGGATTTGCATCTAAAAAATCATAATGTTCTGTATCTTTTGGATCATAACTAACACTACCTAAGGCATTTTCTCTAAATGTAACCCATGTAGCCGTACCAACTGCTCCCAACTCTTCAACTAATCTATAAGGAAGTCTAGCTGTTTTCTTATCTTGATATACATACTCTGCATCATTATCTGCCATATCTTCTAGCTCACTTACAGCATCATTAGAAGTAAAGATATCTCTAGAAAGAGGCTTAAAATCAGCATACATAAATTCTGTGCCTTCAACATTCTTTCGTATAGTACGGAGAAGACCCCAATGATTATTATATTTACCTAGACCTTCCATGGTAAATAATCCAACATTATCATTTTGTCTTTTTATCATTTTTAAATTATAACTTAAAAAGTTTGTTATTCCAGTATCTTGATACGGTGAGTTTACACTTTTTGTTGTAATAATATTTAAAGTCATCTTATCAGCATCAAAAATAAGTTCATCTGTTTTATCCCAAAAATAATCAGCTCCATCAGTATTAATAGGAATCAAATTAACTAATTTTACCATTTGAAATGGTGCTAATGATTTAATAACTGTATTATCGATTTTTGCATTAGCTGCTATATTCCATCCAAAAGCAGATGTATTAGCTAATTTAGCTTTAACATCATCATAAGAACTTCCCTCAACATATTTCATACTTGTACTAACATTAGTATCTGAGAAAAATTCCATCCCTACATATACCCCAGCACCACCGATAGTTCCTACATATATTTCTGTATTAGCTGGAATTAATAATGTTGATACTAAATTAACTGTCTTTACGAAAGTATGTGTAGTATTTCCTGATACATCATCTACCTCAGCATCATAATGATCAAAAGAATACGTTTTAGTACTACCACTACTAGTAGTTTTAGGAATAAAATAAGAATAGTTTTCTACATTCCAAAAACCATTACGATCTAACTTTATTATATGCTGGTCAGGATATATTATATTTGCTCTAAAAATTGTAGGCTCTGTAACAAATTCCCAAAAAGGTTTATTAGAAGCGTTAAGACTAGCATCTGTTAAACTATCTTGCACATTAAGTTTAAGAAAAGCACCATGTGCATTTGTTAATGCTGATACACCAACATATTTATCATTAAAAGGTCCTGAGCCAAAAAGACGAATAACGCCCGCTTGCGTACTTTCGTCTTTTATTACATTAAAAGTATAAGTTGTTTTTGGTAGTATATCTTCTTCAGCTTCAACAGAATATGTTGTTACTTCCATCTTAGTAATATCAAAATCCCAAACATCGTGAGTAGCATGATTATAAATTCCACTTTCTTCTAACGATCTAAATGGACCATTTTTTAAAGTTTCTAGCAATTTACTTTCTTGATACTCAAGATCAAAAGTTTCTCTACTTGCTAGAGTACATCCTATGTTAAAAAGTAGTACAAACATGATCCATAATGTGTATTTAAACATTTGTTTCATTGTAGCCTCCAAGATTTTTTTTATAAATTTTTACCATTTTATTAAAATATCTTTTTATAAAACACATACAAGTATGTAAAAATATAAACAGATAACGACTTTTATTATACCCTAGTTTTTAATACAAATCAAGCTTTTTATTGAATTGCTACTAAAACAAACTAAGGCTAGAAATTTTTAAGTATATTTTACCTATTGATCTATCGGTAATTGGTTTAAAATATTAAATTCAATTTCTTGAAATATTTTAAACCAACTAAAATTTTTTGCATAACAATATGCTTTTCCTTGTAATTTTTCTATATCATTACTTTCTAAATATCTAATGATTTCATTAGCCAACAATTCTGTATCACCAAAAGGCACTAAATATCCATTGATATTTTGTTGCACAGCATCTCTGATACCTGCAACATCAAAACCAAATACAGGAGTAAAACAAGCAGATGCTTCCATAGCTGTTATACCCCAACCCTCTTTTTCTGAAGTAAATAATAAAGCTTGTGAATTTTCTAAAAGATTTATTTTTTCTTTTTCTGAAATAAATCCTAAAAATTTTACAGCATGATCTATTTTTAATTGTTGGGTATATGCTTTTAATCTTTCTTCATCATTACCTTTACCTGCTATAAAAAATACAGCTTCTGGATTTTTTTGTAAAACACGCTGAAAAACATCCAAAGAAAGATCTACCCTTTTAGCGTAGGTTAATCGACCTATAGAACAAAATTGAAAAGGAGTTTTTTTAGGATTACGCAATTTCAAATACTCCTCATCTATTCCATTGTAGATAACAGTCAGTTGTCTAAAAGGGGCTAATTTTAGCAATTCTTTTTTAGAACTTTCTGAAACTACTATTATAAGAGTATCGATATATGCTTTTAGTGCCATTTTTTCCATAATATAAACATATAAAGCTATAGGAAAAGGTAATAACTGAAATAAAGTATGTCCATGAATATGATGAAATATTCCAATAATAGGTGTGTTTTTTATATATAATGGGGTTTGAAGTCCTATTTTAGAAATATCATCAATAATAATATCAAAATTTTCATCTTTCAATTCTTTATTCCACAAAAATGGAAAAGTAAAATTAAATAAAAATGGATGCCCTATTCTTTTTACCAAATACCCATTATGCACAAAAGTTTCTTCTGACGAAGAAACTTTTGTGCTAATAAGAATTACAGTATATTTTGTTGCTAAATAAGAAAGAATACGATCTAAATGGATTTCAGCACCACCAGCTTCAGGGTGAAGAGGATCACGCCAATTTAATGCTAATATCTTTAACGATTTTTTCATAATAACCCTTTAATTTTTATCTTTGTTTGGGACTAAGCCCTCTTTAATAAAAATAATATCTTCAGCAAGATGAGTACTTAGATCTGCTAATCTTTCAAAATGTCTTGTAATATTCATAATTTGTAATAAATATTCAACATCTTCAGCTTTGTTCATCTCTTTTATAAGTTGTTTGATTGATCTAGAGCATAATTCATCAACTCTATCATCATGTTGAATAACAGTAACAGCAATGAGACTATTTTCTTCCATAAATGCTTTACTTACATCTGCTAACATTTTACGATTTTCTTCAGCCATTTCTAGTATTTTTGGATAATTATTAATGCAGTACGCATCCCGCCAATGATAGGTAGAGAGAGCAATTTTAGTAATCAAATCTCCCATTCTTTCTAGGTCTCCAGCCATTCCTGACATTTTAATAATACATCTCAAATGACCTGCTTCAGGATGATATAATGCCAAAATACCAAGACATTCTTGAGCTATCTCTAATTTTTTTTGATTAGCTTCGGGTTCTAAAACATTGATAACTTCTTTTACCATATCCCAGTTTTTTTCTTGAGCACCCTGCAGTGTTCTCACCAACATCGTATCAACTAAAGTCATATAATCAAAAATAATACTTTTTGTTTCTGCTATTTTACTTTCTACTACATTCATGTTGTCATCTCTCTTAAATTAAAATTTTATTTATATATAATATTATATCATACATTATTTATAAAAGTCAACATCATCCACATTTATATATATGCTTAATTTTTAGACAAAAACATCTTATTAAAAAAGCATGTCTGATTTATTGACAATCTAAGTTTTTTTTGGTATAATATTTATACAATACAAAGAAAATTGATTGTTAAGGAGTCAAAATGGAAGGGAATCTTATGTCAGGGCTAATTACAGAAAGTATAAAGTTGATAAACCTATTAAATAACCAACTTTCTGTTGTTTTATTGTTCGTTCTATTAGGCTCAGGTATTTTTTATACCTTAAGAACAAAGTTCATTCAATTTAATTTTAAAAATATATGGAGTGCTTTTCAAGAGGGATTTACAGATTCTGATAATACTTCTAAAAAAATCTCACCCTTCGAGGCATTTGCCGTAACTACTGCTTCAAGAGTAGGTGCTGGTAATATCTCTGGTGTTGCTATAGCTCTTACATTAGGGGGCCCAGGGGCTATATTCTGGATGTGGTTAACAGCTCTATTAGGCGGATCTCTAGCATTTGTTGAATCAACATTAGCTCAAGTATATAAAACAAAAGATGACTCTCAAGAAGTCTCTTCACATTTTATTGGTGGACCTTCCTATTATATCCAAAAAGGACTTGGTTATAAGAATTTAGGTAATATTTTTGCTATTCTTTTAGTTTTTGTTTTTGGACTCTCTTTTAATGCTGTACAAGCGAATACCATTTCACAAGCAGTATCTAACAGTTTTGAAAATGTCCCTACGTTATTTTCAGCAGTAATACTTAGTGTTCTTACTGCATTATTTATTTTTAAAGGACTTCGTAGTATTGCAAAAGCTAGTACTATTATTGTACCAATTATGGCTATTATTTATTTACTACTCTGTTTATTCGTTATTGGAAAAAATATCATGCGTCTCCCAGAAGTATTTGAATTAATTTTCTCAAACGCGTTTGGATTCAAAGAAGCTGGTGTAGGAACCCTTATGGGAACTATTACCCAAGGCGTTAAGAGAGGACTATTTTCAAATGAAGCAGGTATGGGTTCTGCACCTAATGCTGCTGCATCTGCATGTACATCTCACCCTGTAAAGCAAGGATTCATCCAAGCATTTGGGGTGTTTTTTGATACTATTTTAATTTGTTCTGCAACTGCATTTCTCATTCTTTTCTCTGGGGTAGATTTTGCAAATATAAATGTTAGCAATTCAGGTATTGTTTTAACACAAGCGGCTCTTAGTACCTTTTTTGGAGAATTTGGTAGTCTTTTCTTAACTGTATGTATTTTCCTATTAGCTTTCTCATCAGTTTTAGGTAACTACTTTTATGCACAAAATAGTCTATCTTTTTTAAGTAAAAAACCAGCTATACATTTAATCTTTAAAATAAGTGTTGTTCTAGCTGTATTTGCAGGTTCTGTAAGTAGCTTACCTTTTGTTTGGAGTATAGCAGATCTCTTTATGACTCTTCTTGCATTAATCAACTTATATGCTATCTTCCGATTACAAAAAGTATTAGTAGCAACTCTAGCTGATTATAGAAAACAAAAAGCAAATAATGTAGACCCTGTATTCAAAAAAGAAAACTTTACAGAATATGGAAAATTTGACGCTTGGTAAATTATTTAAAATAAGTATTGACATTTATTTATTTATTTGCTATACTATATGACGCAATCAACTGTTGTGTGCCCATAGCTCAGCTGGATAGAGCATTGGATTGCGGTTCCAAAGGTCGTAGGTTCGACTCCTACTGGGCATGATAAACAAAAAACACATTACTATGTAATGTGTTTTTTTTATTTAGTTATTATAAATAACCTTGTCGTTGCCAATAAGATAAAATATTAAAATTCAATCCCAAACTCTCTTCTCTACTTATCAGTATATCATCAGTATTCTTCTTATAAAAAGATTGTCCTGCTAAAGGAATTAAAACTCCTTTAAGATTAGGATATGAAATATAAGCATAAACATAAGCTCCTTTTTTATAAGTTAAATTTGGTAACTCTACCATAGCTTCCCATTTACCATTAATAGCAATCAAAGGCATTAATAAATGAGGTTTTTCTATGTTTACTAATTCTAACATTTTATCAGTAGAACTTGGAATCTGATTGCTATTTGTAAAAATATACCAAGATATAGTAAATTTTGCCTGAAAAATACTCACCCCTGTCAATCGTGAAAATCGTTCAAATCCTTGCGAATCAGGTTTAAAAGTTAAAGTATACCTATTTTTTTCAGGAAGTTTTACATCATTCATATTAGAATAAGAAATTTGTAAAAAAGGAATTTTGTCTTTTAATGAATCTTCAATAGCTATATTTTCAAATTGTAATCTAGCGATACTCTCTCTATCCATTGCAAAAAAATTCGTTGTTAAGAGTAGTAAAAATAATACTTTGTACATTATTATATCCGATTTTTAAATTTTATATAAAATTTATCGGAGTTTTCTATTTTTTTATAAGTAATACTGTATATAACAATTATTTTTAAGATTGGAATTAGGTAGTATCCCCAGAATCATCTGTATCATAGATACGTCTTCTGTTTTTATAGGCAATAAGAATCACTAAAAAAATCCCAAATACCCCTTCTATAGGGTAAATAATACTAATTAGTTTACCAAAGGGAATTGTTGACAAAGCTAATCCCCCACCCCCTAACATACAAAGAACAGCTACATATCTTTTTCTCCAAAAAGAAAATTTTTTTCTAATAATATTACTAACAGACCATAAAGTAATTGTACTTGCAGAATACATCGCTATAAACAATAGTGTAACAGTTACTAAAGCAACAATAGACGATAACAGTTCAGCAAAATAAATAGTAACAATAGGCAGAGTATACACTTTATCAAAATATAGCAAGATCGCTGTATGAATAACTAAAGCAACAAACACAAAACTCACAGACCCAACTATAGCTCCATAATAACCACTACTACGTTTACTTAGATCTTTACCCATATCAAATAAAAATTGAGAAGAAGCTAGTAAAATAATACCACTATACAAAATAGCCGATCCATAAAAAGTGTCAATAGGAGTATCAAAAGGATACTCTTGAATAAAAGTAGAAATCTGAATAATGTTAGAAAACCCTTTAATAATAACAATAGCTGCTATCACAAAAATAACAAAAGCTACTCCTTTTCCTATATGCCCAATAAATTTAGTAATGTGTTGAAAATGTAAAAAAAGACTCAGGACAGAGGCCACCACTACTATTGTTCGTCCAATAATATTTGGAAGATTAAAAAACTGTTCTAATACAGAACCAGCCCCAGCTATCATAATAGTATAAGAACCAAAAAATAAAATAGGGATAATAATATTATATACTTGTCCTATAAATTTACCACCAAAATATTCATATACCGAAATTTTATGATCATCTTTACAAATCCACCCTGCATCAAGCATAGAATTTCCACCATAAATCATCAAAAGTAATACAATAATCCCTATTAAATATCCAGCCCAACCAAAACCTGAAAAAAATTGAAGAATTTCCTGCCCTGATGCAAATCCAGATCCAATATTAAGTGCCATGTAAGCACTTGCTACTTTTATAATTTCTTTATTATCTCTAATCATTTTACGCCTTCTAAAGTTTGTAATAATTTTACTCATTTATAAAGAATTTTAATATATCTATTAGTATATAATATACTCTGATAAATGTCAAAGAACTATTAAAATTTCAACTCTATTTTTATAATATATTAATAAAAACTTAAATTTAAGCTATTTTATTATATATAAAATAATTACACATAAAATATTTAAGTAAATATTTTATTTGTATATATTATTGTGTTTTTTATAAAATATACTATAATATATTATAGTATATTTTTATTTAAATGTTTTACGATAAATAAAAACTTAGTAAAGTAGTATTGTACAATATTATCAAAGTATGGTATAATATAATGTTTAACAAGGTGTAGGGGCAAAATAATGACACTCATAAAACATTTTGTATTACTTCTCTTATTAATGAGTATTAATACCAGCTATGGACAAGATATTTTCACCTATGCAACAGATGGAAACTTAACACAGGTAAAAAGATGTGTAAGAAATAATATTGATATTAATATCCAGGATGAGAATGGTTATACAGCATTAATGTATGCCTCACAAAATGGGCATGCTGAGGTAGCTTTATACCTCATCGAAAATGGCACTGATGTTAATCTTCAAGATAATAATGAATGGACAGCATTAACACTAGCTGCACAAAATGGGCATGATGAAGCAACTTTATATCTCATTGAAAATGGTGCTAATATTGATATCCAAGATAAGGATGGTTGGACATCTTTGATGTATTCTTCACAAAATGAACATGGGAAAGTAGTCAAACATCTTTTAGAGAATGGAGCTGATGTTAATATTAAAAACAATGATGATGAGACTATAATAATGTATGCTTCACGAAATGGACGTCTACAACTAGTAAAATATCTCGCAAGTCATAATGCTAATATTCATATTCAAGGTGAAAATAACGTAACAGCATTGGCATTAGCAGCCTATAATGGACATCATGAAGTAGTAGAATACCTTATATATATAGGTGCTAATATTCACATTAAAAACCATAACAATATAACAATACTAATGTACGCTTCAGATCGTGGACATAGTGAAGTTGTAAAACAACTTATAGAAAAAGGTGCTGATATCAATGCTCAAGATAAAAACGGTTGGACAGCACTAATATATGCTTCATATGGTAAATCTCTTTCAATGCTATCATTAGTTGATAAATATAATGAAACAATAAAATATCTCGTAAAAAAAGGTGCTAATATACATATTAGAGATAATAGTAGGTGGACAGCACAAATGTATGCTACACAATATAATATACTAAAATAACAGTATATATTATATTACTTTTTCAAAAATCATAATTTAATATTAAATACTTTCTTAACAAAAAATCTATCTATCTTTTTATAATATAAAAACTACTATCAAATAGTCTTTTTGAAATAAAAATAAAGCATATATATTCTAGTGATAAAATTCTTTTCTTACTAATAAAATTTGGCATATATTGGTATATATAGTAATATAATATTTTATCTCTATAAAAATTTATGTAACAGAAAAAGGACAAAGCATCAAACTTTGTCCTTTTTTATGTATACTTATTTAATTAATATTCTATTAAAAAATAATAAAATATATAATCCAAGAAACTCCTGTCATAATAAGACCAACTAAACTTTCATAAGGGATTAGTTTGATTCTATCTTTGAATTCCATATTTACTGCACCTGCTGTCGCATGAAAAAAAGATCCATGAGGCATATGGTCTAGTACTGTTGCACCACTATGAATAGTTGCAGCGGCTGCTAATGGATTTACTCCTGCTTCTAACAAAACCGCTCCAAAAGTATTCGCTGCTACTGCTGTTCCCGCAGTGGTAGAAGCTGTTGCAAAGCTCATCAAAATCCCTGCTAATGGTGCTAAAAATGCTATAGAGACACCTATATTCTGTAAAAATGCAATAAATACTTGTGTTATGTCAGAACCTTTGATGATCCCAGCGATTGCACCTGTTCCTAATAATAGAAGAGCTACACCACCCATACGACTTAATCCAAATTGAATACTTTCGTTAATATCTTTCATTTTACCCATTGCCAAACACCCTACAATACCTCCTACAGGAAGAGCAATCAGAGGATCTACAACAATACCAGTAACAGGGCGGAGTACCAATAGCATAATAGCTATAAATGGTGCAACGAGAGCTGTTATTAATGATGGTAGATCCTGTTCGCTAATTTGTTCTGTATTTTCGACTTTATCTGTGAATTTTTTATTGAGGAAAATTGCAATAATCACTGTACAAACAATAGCAACGATAGCTGGGATAATATTAGCTCCCATTAATGTTAATAAATCTATTTTAAAAGCTTCTGCTCCTGCAATGGTGTTAGGATTTGGAGACATCATGTTTCCAGCTTTTCCCCCACCTATTAACGCAAATAATACAGTACTGCGGGATAATTTTAATCTTCCAGCAACATCTAAAGCAATTGGTGCTAAAGTAATTACAGTAATATCAATAAACACTCCGACTGCTGTTAAAACAACTCCAGCCATCGTCAAAGCACAAAAGACACCTGCAACATTTTTTTCACCAAATAATTTAATCACAGATAAGCCTATTCTCGTCGTAGCTCCTGATTTAACAAGAACCCCTACCAAAACCCCAGCTGTGAGAATTCTCATTACGGCAGGAATAATACCTGCTGCACCACTAATAATTAAAGTAACAGTCTCAGGAAGCGTTGCTCCACCGAGAAGTCCCCCAATCAATGCACCCAAAATCAAGCTGTACACTGGTGCAATTTTATAAATAATACCAATAATGGCAATAATTAGGCCTGCAATAGCGCCTAAATAAGAAACGGTAAATTCCATAATTCTCTCCCTAATTTCACTTTGATTGAATTTTTATACTTTCATTAATTTTATTAATTCTCTCCCTTGTCTTTTGAGACCATTATAAGTTTCTTCAGAAGACATAGCTTGTTCAAGGCTCATTGGTCTTCCCACTGCTGCAAAATACGCCGTAATACCATAGTCGTGTAATTCTTTTGGATCTCCATCTATACTTCCACCAATAGCAACAACAGGAATTTTGTACTGTTGAGCTCTCTGAGCAATACCCATTGGAGCTTTCCCCATTACTGTTTGTTTGTCTAATTGTCCTTCGCCTACAAATACCAAATCTGTATCTGATAAGTGCGTATTGATTCCAATTTGATCAAGAATAATTTCAATTCCAGATTTAAGTGTTGTATTCGTAAAAGCAAGTAACCCAGCTCCCATTCCTCCCGCAGCACCAGACCCTTTGATTTGTGAAATATCCAAAGAAAATTCTTTACTAATGAGTCCAGCAAAATGTCTTAAATATTGATCGAGAATTTCTACCATTTCTG
>CAMQSH010000015.1 GCA_947036575.1 uncultured Brevinema sp.
TTTTTTGCTACAAACATCGTTATATTCTATTCATATCCTCTGCAAAATCAAACAGGCTCTACTGCAAAACTAAACAGCTCATAACAATAATATAATGATAAATTTATCTAAGGTACAATCACATGCTAGGAATCAATAGAGATACTATGGCTTATTTTAATAGAATTGCAGCAATGGCTATTTTATATAAAGAAAAAAAAATCAGTAAAAAACTATTAGCAAAAAAATT
The DNA here is from genome assembly GCA_947036575.1 of uncultured Brevinema sp. Classification (GTDB taxonomy): domain Bacteria; phylum Spirochaetota; class Brevinematia; order Brevinematales; family Brevinemataceae; genus Brevinema_A. The sequence continues at coordinate 230 of CAMQSH010000015.1, forward strand.
AGATCTCTCAATTCCTACTATTTCTAATATTGTTAAAGATTTAGAAGGAAAAGGCTATCTTAGTTCTACAGGGAAGCTAGAATATAGTTACGGTCAACATCAAGGATATTGGTCTATAGCACCTGAAAAAGATACCTTTTTATGTCTTCAAGTTTCTCCTTTTGATATTAAATGTATTATTGTTGATGCCTGTATGTTTCATATTACTTCCTTGGAAATAGAAGAAACTAATTTTTCTAATATTGAAGATATTGTTAATAATATCATTAAAAAAATAAAAGAAAAGCAAAAACTATATCCCTCTATTACTAAAGTAGCTATTGCTACTCATGGAGTCATAGATTATGATACAGGTGTATCTATTATGATGCCAAGATTAATCAATAAGGAAATCTATCCTATTAAAGAAAAAATAGAAAGTAAAATTGAATTACCAGTACGTGTTGATAACAGTTGTAATGTTTTTGCTCTTGCAGAAAAATGGCTAGGAACAGGTGATCAGTATGAAGATTTTATGTGGATTAATCTTGATAGAGGGATAGGAGGAGCTATTGTTTTTAACAATTCTATATATCGTGGACATAGTTTTATGGCTGGAGAATTAGGACATTTAGAAGTGAAAGAAAATGGACCTCGATGTACTTGTGGGTTAAACGGTTGTTTAGAAGCAATGATTAATAAACAAATTATCATTAATTTATGGACTGGGTACTACGGTGCTAACGCAGATTTTGATAATTTTTTGAAGGCTGTTGAAAATAAGGATCCTAAAGCGGTAGAGATAGTATCAATGATAGCTTATTACCTATGCAAAGGTTTAGCATCTATTATAGGTATTCTTAATCCTCAACATATTTTTTTAGGTGGAAGTTTAACTCGTTTGGGAGAACCTTTTTTAAAAACACTTCAACAATACTTAATTTCTCCTTTTATGCACCAAGAGTACTATAAAAAACATATATCTTTTTCTACAATTTCAGAAGAAAATCTTGTAGCAAGTTGTTCTTTTCTATGGATAGAAGAAGAACTGAAGTTAGAGAAAAGAAAAGATAATAGATATTAAAATATAATTTTATAAAAGACAACCAATAAAATTAACATAAATCCCCCATATTTTCTAGTAGAGAATATGGGGATTTTTTATATATCAAAAGTCCTCTATACTCTTAGGATTTTTGGATTTATATTATAAAATTTATTACCATGCCCTAATTTGTCTCTATATTAATGAAGTAAGTACACTAAAAACTTTTTTAATGTACTATTCTCTATTTTTTAAATATTGTTTTTAATTACAGAAATAGAAATTAATATAAATACATGATTAGTGATTATATGATAGTTATAAAAAGAAATATCTCAAGGCATGGGGGAAGGTCTATAACTTTAATCTTATTAAAAAAAACTTTATCACTATCGAGTTTATATGCCGTGTTTTTATCCTATAGATAATGTTATATGTTTTAATTATATACACAATAAACAATTAAATTTATTGAAAAATATTACAAAAATCCTATTTACATTATAATATTTTGAATTATAATATTATATCATATGTTAAATACTAGTATTTAACATATGATATAAGGAGTAGATTATGCAAGTACCAATGTTAGCAACAATGAAAAAATTTCCAGCAGGGGTAATGGTTATACCTTTATTGCTGGGGTGCTTAGTAAATACATTTATACCTCAGTCATTGATGATTGGAAGTTTCACTACATCATTATTTAAAACAGGCGTTCCAACTCTTATAGGCTTGTTTTTATTTTGTAGTGGAGCTACTATCGATATTAAAATGGCTGGTGAAACAGTTTGGAAAGGTATCGTTTTAATATTGTTAAAATTTGGTATTGGATTTGGACTAGGTGTTGGTCTGCATGTGATGTTTGGACCTGCTGGATTTTTAGGTTTATTACCTTTGGCTGTTATCGGAGCTGTAACAAATTCTAACGGTGTGATTTATGCGACTTTAGCTTCCCAGTATGGTGATGAAAGTGATGTGGGAGCAACATCTATTTTAGCGATCAATGATGGTCCTTTTCTTACTATGGTAGCATTAGGTGTTGCCGGTCTAGGACAATTTCCAGTAATTGATATGTTCGCAAGTATGGGAACAATGCTAGTTGGTTTTGTTATCGGAAATCTTGATCATGAATGGAGAAAAATCTTAGCAACAGGAATAGTATTACTACCTCCATTTAATGGATTTGCATTAGGTGCAGGTATGAATTTAAACAATATCGGAAATGCTGGTATATCTGGTGTTATCTTAGGATTAATTACTGTATTATTTACAGGTGTAGTATCATTTTTTATATACAGTGTTCTCAGAAAAAAAGCAGATCCTATGGGTGCTGCTATTGGAACAACGGCAGGAATTGCAACGACAACTCCTACTGCGGTAGCTCTATCAGATCCAAGTCTTCAACCTTTTGTTGCCGAAGCAACAGCTCAGATTGCAGCATCTGTAGTAATTACTGCAGTTTTGTGTCCATTATTGGTGGCTTACTGCTATAAAAAAAGTATAGAATTTAATGCTCATAGAACAGCAGCTAAGCAAGGCTCAAACAAGGAATAAATCATGGATATACAAGTACTAACAGCCGAAAATATTTTAGTAGGTGAAGAACTAACTCCATTAAAAAAAGGATATGTTGTTATCAAAGATGGGGTTATAGATTCTATTTTATCTAAAGATGAATTTAAAAAGACTCCTATTCAAAATCATACTTTAATAGACTTAGGTAAAAAAACTTTATTACCAGGAATGATAGAATGTCATACTCATGTAGGGTTAGATGCTCGACTACCTAATCATCTTGAAATGATGGTCAATATTACTGAATGTGAATTAACTATTATGGGGTTAACTTCGTTAAAAGATGACCTGATGGCAGGTATCACAACTGCACGCAGTGTGGGTGATGCTAATTATTTAGATATTACTATGCAAAAAAAGATAAAAGATAAATCAGTTATTGGGCCAAACCTTATCGTATCAGGGGTTGCCATAAGAGGATTACATGGATTTACATATTTAGGCTTTCCTTATACAGGTGTTAATGAAATACGTAAAAAAACTAGAGAAAATCTCTTTAAAGGTGTTAATTTATTAAAATTGTTTACAACACCTGGAGTTCCTCCTGTAGGACAAAAATTTATTCCTAGTTATTTATCTCCTGAAGAAATTGCAGTAGTCGTAGAAGATGGTAATAGAGTGAATATCCCCACTACCGCCCATTGTATAGGTGGACAAGCTCTTACAGATTGTTTGAATGTAGGAGTAGAAGTCATTGAACATGCTTATCTTGCTACAGAACAAGATGTTGAATTATTTCACAAAAAAGACACATGGGTAGATTATACAGCTGGTATTTTTATGGATGAAAGTAGAGAAGAATTTTTATCTCCTCAAAATGTTGCAAAAGTACAATATCATAGAGATAATGTAATAAAAAGTTATGAATTAATGATGAAAAGTAATATTAAATTTTCATTAGGAACAGATGCTTATCACGGTTTATTATACAGAGAAGTAGAATTTGCCGTTCAAGTGGGCACTACTAACAAGCAAGCATTACAGGGAGTTACAACTAATGCTGCCAAGGTATGCCGTTTGGAAGATAAAATTGGTCAATTAACTAAAGGGTTTGATGCAGATATTATTGCTGTAGATGAAAATCCTTTAGATAATGTATCAACGCTTAAAAATGTTTCTTTTGTTATGAAAAATGGCTTTATATATCTTAATAAATAATATTAAATAAACAACATTATGGAGGCGTATTAAGATGTTAATTGCAAATATCCCTAAGGAAAAATTCTCTAACACTCGTGAATATGTGTACGAAGTATTAAGATATAATATTTTGAATCTCACTTTAAAGCCAGGTGAACAATTGAGTGAAATTCAATTGACTAAAATGCTACAAGTTAGCAGAACTCCTATTAGAGAAGCAATAATTCGTCTTGTATCAGATGATTTATTAAAGATATCTCCACAAGTAGGAACTTTTGTTACTAAAATATCTACCAAAGAAATGGTTGATGCAACTTTTGTCAGAGAAATAATAGAAACTAATATTTTGAAAATTGCTATTGACTTAATGAGTAGTAGTTATATCCAAGATATCGAAAATATTTTGGTAAAACAAAAAGAAACTGTTCTATCATTAGACATCATTGCACATCTTAAATTGGATCAAGAATTCCACCATGTTTTTTTTCGTGTTGTGGGTAACTATACAGCTTGGAGTGTTGTAAAAAAACTCTATGAAAGTACTCAGCGAGAAAGATTGTTATTTCTCATGACGGACAATCTACAACTAGAACATGTTTATAATTCCCACGTTGAATTATTAGAATATGTAAAAAAAAGAGATATTGATGGTGCTGTCCAATTAATGCATGACCATATCTATAAATATGCAAATTTAGCAGAAGAAATGAAAAAAAAATATCCACATTATTTGGAATAATTATTTATATAAAAGGAGTTAAATATGATAGAAAATATCCAATCTTACTGTAAAATAGGAATTGTACATCCTATGATTTTTCCAGCAACAGCAAAAGGGGAAGGACCTATATATGATACTATCAAAAGAATCGCATGTGACGAATATTTTGATGGTATAGAAATCACTCGTATTCTTGATCCCAAAGAACGTGCGAGAGTCATTCGTTTATTAGAAACAAGTAAAGTTACCCCTTTCTTTGCAGCTCAACCTGCACTACTTACTCAAGGTCAAAATATCAATGATCTTGAGGAAAACAAACGTCTTCAAGCTGTTCAAACAGTTAAAGACGCGATCGACATGGCAAAAGAAATTGGCTCTAAAGGTGTTGGGTACCTTAGTGGAAAATATGAAGAATCCTCTAAAGAACAATCTTATCAAGCTCTTGTAAGCTCAACTAAAGAGCTATGTGAATATGCTAAAAATAAAGATATTATGCTTGTTTTAGAAATTTTTGATTTTGATATCGATAAAAAAAGCTTAATCGGACCTACTAAATTAGCAAAAAAACTTGCAGATGAAATCACAAAAAGTCATAAAAACTTTGGTCTCATGGTGGATCTCAGTCATATACCTATGTATTATGAATCTATTGCAGAAGCAGTTAAGCCAATTAAAGAATATATTGTTCATGCTCATATCGGTAATACTGTTATTAAAAATGCTGATTGTGTAGGATATGGAGATCATCATCAATATTTTGGGTTCCCTAATAGTGAAAATGATGTTCCTCAAGTTAAAGAATTCTTAGAAGCCTTGTTAAAAATTGGATATTTAAACAAGCAAACAAGACCTTTTTTAAGTTTTGAGATTAAACCTTGGGAAGATGATGATCCAGAACTTGTAATCATAAATGCAAAAAGAGTTCTTAATAGAGCTTGGAGTATGGTTGAAGGAAAATAAACAATAAACTAAAAGGAGTTATAATATGAAAATAGTAGTTTTAGATGGATATACCTGCAATCCCGGAGATTTATCGTGGGATATGTTTAAAGAATTCGGAACAATAGAAGTACATGATCGTACTCCAGAATCAGAAGTGATTTCAAGAGTTAAAGATGCAGAGGTTGCTTTTACAAATAAAACAAAACTAACTAAAGAAGTTTTATTAGCAGCAAAAAAACTTAAGCTCATTGTTGTATTAGCTGCTGGTTATGATGTTGTAGACATTGTAACCGCTAAAGAATTGGGAATTACTGTATGTAATACACCTGCTTATGGATCTAAAGGTGTTGGACAAATGGTTTTTGCACATATTTTAGAAATTACCAATAATGTTGGCTTACATTCAGATTCTGTTAAAAAAGGCGAATGGTCTTCAAATGTAGATTGGTGTTATTGGCATAAACGTATTATTGATCTTTCTGGTAAAAAAATAGGAATTATTGGATACGGTAACATTGGTAAAGAAGTGGCTAAAATCGCTGAAGGTTTTTCTATGGAAGTATTACCATACGATACCAATTTAAATATTTCTTTAGATGAAGTATTTAAGCAATCTGACATTATTACTCTTCATTGTCCTTTGATACCAGAAACAAAAGAAATCATCAATAAGCAAAATATTGCTAAAATGAAAAAAGGTGTTATCATCATTAATGCTTCTCGTGGTCCATTAGTTAATGAAAAAGATCTCGTTGACGCAGTTAAATCAGGACATGTATATGCTGCTGGGGTAGATGTTATTACTGTAGAACCTCCAACAGAAGTAACAGAATATATTGCTTGTGATGGTATTAATATAACACCTCATATTGCATGGGCATCAACCAATTCTCGTTCTAATATTATTAATATTGCTTATAATAATGTTAAAGCTTTTACTAAAGGCGATAGCCAGAACGTTGTGAATAAATAGGAGTATTATATGTCTAAAAAACCAAAAATAGGAATTCATTTAGGTGATGCAAATGGTGTTGGACCTGAATTAGTTGCTAAGATAGCTCATAGTGGTATTCTAACAGAACAATGTGCTCCTTTGATTGTTAGTCCTCTCAATGTATGGGAAGAAGGATTAAAACGAGCTCAGGTTACTGTTCCCTTTAAAGTTATTTCAACTATTGAGGAATTCGATCCTTCAACTATTAATTTATTAGATACTAAAAACTTATCAAAAATAAATATTGGTGAGTGTACTGAAGAAGCTGGTAAATCAGCTGGTGATAATTTGATGACTTTGTTAGAATTATGTAAGCAAGGTCATTTAGAAGGATTTGTTTTCGCTCCATTTAATAAAACATCTTTAAAAATGGGTGGATATAACTTTGAAAGTGAAAACAAAATGTTTGCTCATTTCTTTGAATGTTCAGAACATGTTTGTGAAGTAAATGTCTGTGGAGAAACTTGGACATCTCGTGTCACCAGTCATATTCCTTTAAAAGATGTTGCAACAACAATCAATGAAAAAAACATCACAGGCGCTATTGAATTAATTGATAGACTCCTTAAAGAATTTGGCATCCCAAATCCTAAAATTGGAGTAGCTGCTTTAAATCCTCATGCTGGAGAACATGGAACATGTGGGCGTGAAGAAATTGATATTATTGCTCCAGCTGTTGAAAAAGTTAAAGCAAAAGGGCTTAACGTTGAAGGACCTATTTCTGCAGATATCGTTTTCATTAGAGCATTAAAAAAGAATGAATACAATGCTGTAGTCACTATGTACCACGATCAAGGTCAAATTGCATTAAAATTAAATAATTTTGATTCTGGCGTAACATATCATGGTGGATTACCTGTAATTATTGCAACACCAGCACATGGTTCTGCATTTGATATTGCAGGGAAAAATATTGTTTCTACAAATGCGATGGAAACAGCTTTGCAGCTTGTCGCAAAAACAATAAATAATAAAAATAAATAATTTTATTTAGGAGATTATCATGAAAATAATTAATAGTATTATTCTATATATTGCTCTCTTTTTAGTTGCTGGTTGTGCATCTGAAACAACTTACCCTAGTAAATCAGTAGAATTAGTCGTACCTTACTCAGCTGGAGGAGGTAGTGATATCAATGGAAGAACAATTGCTGAAATTGTTCAAAAATATAAATTTTCCCCTGAACCATTAATGGTTGTTAATAAACCTGGTGGTTCTGGAGCTGTTGGAAATGCTTATTCTTATAGTAAAAAAGGATCTGATTATTCATTGTTAACCATGATTGGTGGGCAAGCTGCCAGCGCTATTTATAATAACGCTGATGTTAAAGCAGATATGTTTACACCAATTGCTGTAATGTTATACGATGTTATCTTCTTAGGGGTTGGTAAATCAAGTCCTTTCAGAGATCTTAAATCTCTAGTTGAGTATGCAAAAGCAAATCCTGGTGAAGTTGTTATTGGTGGTCCAAATATCGGAAATGAAGAACACTACGCATATAAATTATTAGAAAACACTACAGGAATAAAACTTAAATATGTATCTTTTAGCGGAACAGGTGAAGTTGTAACAGCTCTTTTAGGAGACCATATTGATGTAGGTTTATTCAAGCCTGCTGCTGCTCAAACACAAGTCGAAGTTAAAAACATTAACCCTTTAGTTGTATATTCTGGTAAACGTCTCAAAGGAGAATATCTTGATGTTCCTACATTTGAAGAACTTGGATACAAGCCTGTAGATCTACAAATCTATCGTGCCATTGTAGCACCTCCTGGCATTAGTGCAGAGGCTGTTAAATTTTGGGAAGATGTCTTGAGAAAAGTATCTGAAACTCCAGAATGGCAAGAAGGATATATTCAAAAAAGTTTATTAAATAGCACATTTATTGTTGGCGAAGAAGCTAGAAAGTTTATTAGCGAAGATCAGAAAAAATTTGCTGCTGTTTTTGCTGAAATAGAAAGATAGACAAACATCTCTAGAGAACTCACTGAAATATAAAAGTAGGTGAGTTCTTTTGGATATTTTAATAAGTCTATTATATAGTTGTACATAGTTAGGGCTAACTAAAAAAGCTCTTGGAGATTTTAATGAAACTATTAGTTCAAATTGGATTGTTAATTACATCATTATACTTTTTAATCAATGGATATATGACGTATGGTTTATGGTCAGAAGGTGGTCCCAGTGGTGGATACCTCCCTAGTATTATAGGGGGTTTTATGGTAGTATTGTGTGTATACGATCTGCTAAAAAATAGAACAGAAAAAATTACAATAATATTAGATAAAAAACGTTTTTTTTCAATGATTGGAGGATTAATAATAGGGGCTTCACTTATTAATTCTTTAGGTTTTTATCCCATTACCATAATAGGTCTGTTTTTATGGATGTTTGTAGTTGAACATTTTTCTATTAAAAAAACATTGCTTTGTGAAGGGTTTGTATTAGGGTCAATTTATTTAATTTTCACATTATGGTTACAAGTACCTTTCCCTAGTTTTCTAGGAATATAAATAGAAGGAGTATATTATGGACAATCTGATTTTTTTATTAAATGGAATACTGATAGCTTTTGAACCTATAAATTTATTAGCAGCATTCTCAGGTGCAATAATGGGACTGTTAGTAGGGGCTATCCCCGGAATTGGTTCGTTAGCAGGTACAGCACTTCTTCTACCACTAACATTTAAAATGGATCCTACATCAGCTATTATCATGCTATCTGCACTATATTATTCTAATATGTATGGCGGATCTTTTAGTGCTATTTTATTAAATATACCTGGAGACTCCCCTGCTGTTATGACAGCATTAGATGGGCATCCTTTAGCAAAGCAAGGTAAAGCAGGAAAAGCTTTGTTTATAGCTATTGTTTCTTCATTTGTTGGAGGGATGATAGGTATTGTTCTTTTATCAATATTAGGGCCAATATTATCTAATGTCGGATTACTATTTGGACCTGTTGAAATGACTAGTTTATATATTTTTGCCTTGACTTCAATAGGATGGCTATTAGGAGAACATCCTATTAAAGGATTAATCATGACTATGCTAGGGGTTTTATTAGCTACTGTTGGTGTTGATGCACATCTAGGGCAAGCTCGTTTTACTTTTAATAATGTTAATTTATTGAGTGGTATTTCTTTTATCCCTCTAGTAATAGGTTCTTTTGGATTAAGCCAAGTATTTGAAACAATAAACAGTGGTAATAAGGCCACAGAGTTAGAAATTAAAAAAATAACTCTTAAAGAAAGTATGTTATCTAAAACAGAAATGAAAACAATAGCACCAGTTGCTGTAAGATCTGGGCTATTAGGAACTTTTGTAGGTTTATTACCAGGATCTGGAGCTACTGCAGCTGCATTTATCAGTTATATTTTTCAGTCTAAAGTATCAAAAGAACCAGGATCTTTTGGAAAGGGAAATATTGAAGGCCTAGCTGCTGCTGAAGCCGCAAACAATGCTGCTTCTATTGGATCATTTGCTCCTATGCTAACCTTGGGTATTCCAGGATCTGGAACATCTGCTATATTATTAGGTGGATTGATGATGTGGGGATTACGTCCTGGACCTCTTCTCTTCACTGAAAGTCCTGATTTTGTATGGGGATTAATAGGATCAATGTATATTGGAAATATTATTTGTTTATTTGTTGCTACATTATGTGTTCCTTTTTTGATGAATATCCTTAAAGTACCTAAACAAATTATGATTCCTGTGATAACAATTATTAGTGTTGTAGGCACTTACTCAGTCAATAATAGTATGTTTGATGTGTTTCTTATGATAGGTGTTGGTATGTCAGCATATGCACTGAATCTTGCTAAATACCCTCTTGCACCTATGCTGTTGGCTTTTGTTTTAACGCCTCGTTTAGAAACATCTATACGACAATCATTTGATATTGGAAAAAGTGATATGTTCATTTTTATACAAAAACCAATATCTCTAGGTTTACTAATTTGTACTGTGATTTTTATCTTTGCCCCTATCGTTATCAAAATAATTAAGAAAAAACAAAAAGGTTAATATATGAAAATACATTATCAAACATCAACACCAGAAGTAACTATTTCACCAGCTGTAACTGCAATACAAGGAGAAATTTATCAAAATATAGATTTCTTACAAGAATGTGGATATAGTGGTGTAGAGTTAATGACTAGAGATTCTACTCTTATAGATAGAGATAAAATCATTAAATATATCAAAGACAAATCTATGGATATTTCTATGATTTGTACAGGGGAAGTATATGGAGAAGACAAACTAACTCTTACAGCCCCATCTATCGACATAAGAAAAAAATGCTATCAACGAGTAAAATCACTAATTGATTTTGCTGGAGATGCTGGAGCTAATTTTAATGTAGGGCGGATAAGAGGATTTTATCATACTCAAATTTCCAAATCAGAAACAGATAAAATAGCATACGATGTGTTTACAGAATTAGCTTTATATGCACACCCGAAAGGCGTACATCTATTGATAGAACCTGTAACTCAACTACAAACTAATTTTATTAATTCTACTCAAGATGGAATTGAATTTTGTAAAAAATTAAATCAGCCAAATATTAATTTAATGCTCGATATTTATCATATGAATATTGAAGATAAAAACATCTATGATAGTATTAGAGAAGCTAAACCTTATATAAAACATGTTCATCTTGCAGAAAATAACCGTCGTATTGCAGGTACTTGTGGAATGGATTTTAAAAGAGTGCTTCAAACATTAAAAGAAGTTGGATATCAAGATGTTATATCCTTTGAAATATTTCAAATACCAGATTCTAAAACCTGTGCTAAAGAATGTATTAAATATATCACTCCTATCTTGAAAAGCTTATGAAATCACTTACATTAATATATACAGTGCCTATGATAATTGATCCCATTAATAAAATAGTTCAAAAAGAAATCCCAGGTATAAAAATTTATAATTTATATGATGATAAAATTTTATCATTATTTGATCAATCCTTAGATATTGTTAAAGATCGTTTTCAAAAACTTGTTGATTTATCAAAAGATAGTGATCTCATTGTTGTAACATGCTCTTCACTATCAAGAATCGCAAAAGAAATTGATCCTAGTATTATTCTTGTAGATGAGTACATGTTTAAGGCTACTCAGTCTTTTAATAAAATACTCCTTGTTGTTACTGCTCCTACCACTTTAGATCCTAGTATGAAAGGAATTAGAGAACACAATAAGAATGCACAGATCAACACCTTACATGTTCCAAATGCTATAGAATCACTTAAAATGGGTGATAAAAACAAGCACAATAATTTGGTATTAGATGCTATTAAGCAAGAAATATCTAAGAATGAATATGATTGCATTGTTATGGCACAAGCTTCATTAGCACATTTACAAGATCAAATCGAAGAAATTTCAAAACTAAAAGTACTAACAAACATCATTCAGATGATTCAACAAATTAAACAGGAGATCACAGATGCAAGCAAGTAAAAATGTTACTGAACTAACACTATTATGTAATAGATTTCGTAAAGATATTATTTCAATGTTACATAGTAAACAAACAGGACATCCTGGCGGATCTCTATCCGCTGTAGAAATTTTATCTACCCTATATTTTATGAAAATGAACATAGATCCTAAAAATCCACAAATGGAAAATAGAGATCGTTTGATTCTCGGAAAAGGACACGCTGCTCCTATTTTATATATTATATTAGCAGAGTTAGGCTTTTTCCCAAAAAGTGAATTAGAAAATTTTCGCCAATTAAATAGTATTCTTCAAGGACATCCCACTTTTAAAGTTCCTGGTGTTGAAGCCGTGACTGGTCCACTAGGAATGGGTTTATCTGTTGCTGCGGGAATGGCTGCAGGATTAAAACTAAATAAGACAGACTCTAAAGTATACTGTGTCATTGGTGATGGAGAATTACAAGAAGGTATTGTTTGGGAAACTTTCATGAGTGCAAGTAAATTTAAACAAGATAACCTTATTTGTATTTTAGATAGAAATGGGGTTCAATTAGATGGTTTAGTAAAAGATATTATGCCTATTCAAGATTTAGATGCTGTACTTAAAGGATTTGGGTGGGAAGTATTGAATGTAGATGGTCATGATATTACAGCATTATCAAGTGTGCTTGATACAGCAAATTCTATAAAAGGAAAACCTGTATTTATTATTGCAAAAACTATCAAAGGTAAAGGGGTTTCTTTTATGGAACATCAAAGTGCATGGCATGGAAAACCTATTGATAAAGAATCTTATACACAAGCAATTTTAGAACTCGGAGGAAAATAACAATGAAAGCAATTCGTGATGTATACGGAGATGTTCTAAAAGAATATGGACACTCAAATAATAATATTGTTGTACTTGATGCTGATGTATCTGGTTCTACAAAAAGCGGTGTTTTCGGAAAAGAATTTCCAGACCGTTTTTTTAATATGGGAGTAGCTGAAGCAAACATGATAGGCTATGCTGCTGGACTGAGTACTTGTGGAAAAATACCATTTGTTAATACCTTTGCTGTTTTTATGATTAATAGAGGCGCAGATATGATACGAAATTCTGTTTGCTATGGTCATCTTAATGTAAAATTTGCAGGTGGGTACGCAGGTGCTTCTGATTCCTATGATGGAGCAACACATCATGCTATTGAAGATGTTTCCTATATGAGAACCCTTCCTAATATGTATGTATTGATACCTTGTGATGCACATTCAACTGTTGCATTAACAAAACTTACTATAGATACTGAAGGTGCTGTGTATTTACGTCTTAGTCGTTCAGTAATGCCAGAATTATATAACGATAAAACAAAATTTAAACTGGGTGGATCTCATACGGTCAGAGAAGGGTCTGATTATACAATCGTAGCTTATGGATATATGGTAAGCAAAGCTTTAGAATCAGCGCAAATATTACAAGATAAGCATAATTTATCAATGAGAGTTATAGATATGTATAGTATCAAACCTATCGATAAAAAAGCTATTATCTCTGCAGCTAAAGAAACAAAAGGAATAATTTCTATCGAGGAACACCTAACTAATGGCGGATTAGGAAGTATTGTTGCTGAAACTTTATGTGAATCTACTCCTGCTAGACTTAAAAGAATAGGATTCCAAGATACATTTACAGAAACTGGAGATTATGAAGCTCTTCTTTCAAAATATAACTTAGGAACAGTAGAAATTGTAGAACAAATTTTAGAATTCCATAAGGGGTAATCATGAATTTTGTAATTGCTATGGACTCTTTCAAAGACTGTGCTAGTTCTCTAGAAATAGGAACTGCGATTAAAGAAGGAATATTAGAAGTATTCCCTCAATCTGACATAAATATTATCCCTATTGCTGATGGTGGAGAAGGTACTGTTGATACATTAATCTCAGGATTACATGGTGAGATTAAAAATGTCGACGTAAGAGATCCTTTAGGAAACAAAATTAATGCTCAATATGGATTGCTTCCAGATGGTACAGCTGTAATTGAAATGGCAAAGGCTTCTGGGCTAGAGTTAGTACCCTATAATAAGCGAAATCCTATGAATACAGCAAGCTTTGGTACAGGTCAACTCATAGCTCATGCCTTACAAGAGGGATCTAGAAAATTTATTATTGGTATCGGAGGATCTGCAACTAATGATGCTGGTATGGGAATGCTAATAGCTTTAGGTGTTGAATTTTTAGATAATTCAGGACAGGTGTTGCAAGGTATTGGATCGGATCTGTTAAAAATAGATAAAATAAATACAACAAATATTGATCCTCTCATCCAAAAATCTAAATTTCAAGTAGCTTGTGATGTGAACAATCCTCTTTTTGGAAAAAATGGAGCAGCTTATATTTATGGACCTCAAAAAGGAGCAACTCCTGAGATTGTCTTTCAATTAGATCTAGGTTTGCAAAATTTTGCTAAAAAAACTAAACAATATTTATTAAAAGATATAGATAAACTTCCTGGAGCTGGCGCTGCCGGCGGATTGGGTGCAGCACTAGTTGCTTTTTTAAATGCAGAATTACACCCAGGTATTGATATTATCTTGGATTACTTAAATATTGAACAATATATTCATAATACTGATATTGTTTTTGTTGGTGAAGGTAGATTAGATAAACAAACTGGCATGGGAAAAGCTCCTGCAGGTGTTGCGTCTAGAGTAAAAAACATCAAAGATATTCCTGTTATTGCATTAGGTGGAGGCATTGAGGGTGATCTGAGCATACTACATTCTATTGGTATCTCAGCTTATTTTTCTATTGTTCCAGGCCCTATTTCTTTAGAAGACGCTTTAAAAAAAGAAAACGCTTTGATTTTTGTCAAAAGACAAAGTCGAGAAATTTGCCATCTTATCAAATCAATATGCTAACATATGTGCTTCAAACTTAATCACGAATTATTACATAGCTAATAACCATACTTTGTGAAATTGGCGTAAACCTCTTGTGTTTTTCTTATAGAGAACATGGGAGGTTTTTTTATTAATAGTTATTGTTACCATAGAAAGTATTATCATTAATAAAACTATATATAGGAGTGCTATAAAATAATTATAGTGCTATATTTTTTATTTTATGTTCAAGACTATGTCATTTTTTGTTGATTTTTTTAGATATTACTTTTAATTACAAGATGACCCTTGTCTAAAACAATAAAAACACATTAGCAAGATAGGTATTGACATCCTATATTTAACTATGTTTTCATATAATACATTCTATAAAAATAACTTAAATAATATTTGAATAATTATTAATAGTAGTATACAATATTCATATAGAAAACTATATATACAACAATACAGTTTTTTATTTTTATTAAATTATAATCAATTCATAACTAAGGGGAGTTTAGAATGTGGAAGTTTTTATTTCCAGAGATTCAAATTATAGAATCTATAAAAAAATATGGGTTTACACGTAAATTACCATCATTATACAATACTCCTACTAAAAATCCACCCCAACATAATTCATTACCATATCAATCAAACTCAACTCACTTTCACACACAAAATTTAGAAAAAACAGCGTTACAAGTTCCAAAAGAATTAATAGGTCAGATAAAAAATAAAGAACTATTAATAAAAGCTTTTAGAAGACCTATTATAAAAGGGCTTAGCAAAAGTGAATTTCAAAACGCTATATTTATATCAGGGGCTTTAGGTACAGGTAGAGATATGCTTTTAAGTTCTGTTTTTACCAAGATAAACACTGAAAAGAAATCACTAACTATGCATACGATTGATTTGGCAAAATATAATTTTGAAAGTGATTTTGAAAGATTCTTAGTAGACTTTCTACCTATGCTTACAACACAAAGTAATACGATACGCTTTCTAAATATTGAACAATCTTCAGTATCGATTCGAGAAGTACTAGAAGAATTTGTTCTTACTAATTATTACAAATTAAATGGTATGTATGGAATAACAAAAACCCAAGAATTAATAAAACAAGACAATATCCCTTTAGCACAACGTATAGAAAAACTATCTGTTAATGGTCGTTATTTCATTTTTATGTGTTCTGGTGAACAAAAAACAATAAAGTCTTTGTTTAGTGATAAATTTAATAATAAAGTTAAAGATTTTATTATTATGGAAGAGTATACAGAAAAAGAAAGAAAAGGAATTACAAAAACATTCTTAGAAGCATTTAATCAAAAAACAATAAAACAATTAAAATATCAATTTGAATATACAGAAGAGTTTATCAATTGGTTTGCTCTAAAATATTCTTCCAGTATTGGATTTGATACAGTAAATCACTTTTTAATGAAAGAGGTTTTTGATAAGCTTGGAGATATGAAATTTGATAATATTTTAAAGAATCAGGAACATCTTAAACTTGATTTTAGAGATCAAAAAATACTAATTAGTAGGGTAAATGACAAGGTAATGACACCAATTGACTTGTCGAGCAAACTTGATTTGTCTCTCTTAGACGCAAAAAATAATGACATAGCAATAGAAAAAATTAAAGCAGAATTGAATAAAATTGTAGGTTTAGAATCTGTCAAAAAATATATCTTATCCTTAGAACAAAATCTTTATGTTCAAAAAAAGAGAGAAGATGCAGGTTTCAAAGCAGGAACTATTTCAAAACATATGATTTTCACAGGAAATCCAGGAACTGGTAAAACAACGATCGCTCGTATCTTAGCAAAATATCTCAAAGAAATTAAAGTACTAAATAAAGGTCAACTCATAGAAGTAACAAGAGGTGACTTGGTTGGGCAATATGTAGGAGAGACAGCTCAAAAAACAGCACGAGTAATTAATTCAGCCTTAGGCGGAGTCCTCTTTATAGATGAAGCTTATGCTCTCTGTAGAGATAAACATGATATTTTTGGCTTAGAAGCAGTAGATACTATTGTTAAAGCAATGGAAGATCATAGAGATAATCTTATTGTTGTTTTAGCTGGCTACCAAAAAGAAATGGATGAGTTTTTAGAAGTTAATAGTGGTCTTAAATCTCGTTTTCCTAATATTGTTAATTTTGTTGACTATACACCAGAAGAAATGCTTAAAATATCTAAAATTATAACCAATGGTAAAGGGTATAGAATAGAAGAGCTTGCCTTACAACCCTTATTGGAGCTTTTTGAACAAAAGCAAATCCCTGGTAAAAATGACAGTGGTAATGGTAGGCTTGTTAGAAATATTATAGAAGCTGCTATTTTAGAACAATCGAAACGCTTATATCAAAACATGAAAGCTGAAATGGATTTATTACTTTTTGAAGATTTTAAACTAAAAATAGCAAAAAGATTTAACATAGAAGAAGCTCTTACTAATGTTGTTGGCTTAGATAGTGTTAAAGATATGATTAAAACACAGTATAATTTTTTACTTGCTATTAAAAAGAGAAAAGAACAAGGTATTAAAGTAAATACCACTCAATCCTTAAATATGATTTTTTCTGGAAATCCAGGGACAGGTAAGACGACTATAGCTCGTATTACTGCTCATATTTTTAAAGAAATTGGAGTCTTAAAACAAGGTCAATTAATAGAAGTTGATAGAACAGATTTGATTTCAGAATATGTAGGTAAAACAGCTCAAAAAACAACGGATATCTTCTTAAAAGCTTTGGGCGGTGTTCTATTTATTGACGAAGCTTACTCTTTAGGTAATGATAGTGTAGGAAAAGAGTGTATAGACACCTTAGTAAAATTAACAGAAGATCATAAAGATAATATTGTTGTTATTCTGGCTGGTTACACAAAAGAAATGAAAGATTTTCTTAAAATAAATTCAGGATTAGAATCCAGATTTCCTCTCAATATAGAATTTCCTGATTACTCCATAGAGGAGTTACATGCTATTGCCTTGCTTATGATTAATGGAAAAGGGTTTACTATTGATGAAGAAACAATAATAGTTCTTAAAAAAGCCATTAGTCAAAAACATAAAACATCTGACGCTAATTCTGGAAATGCTCGTATGATTCGAAATATGTTAGAAGAAATAATCAGAACACAATCGGTAAGAATAGTAGCATCAACAGAAACTACAGATCTAATTGAAATTATAGCAACAGATATTATAGGTCTTGATCCAATCAAAGATAACGAATTTGACTTAGAAAAAACATTCGCTAAAGTAATAGGATTAGATGAAGTTAAACAATATATGAGAAGTCTTTATGCTCGTCTCAAAATCCACCTAGCTCGAAAAGAACAAGGGCTACATAGCGATACTACACAAAGTTTACATATGGTATTCAAGGGAAACCCTGGTACAGGTAAAACGATGATGGCAAGAACAGCTGCTGATATACTATATAATATTGGGATTATTTCTAGCAATAAATTAGTAGAAACGGATAGAGCTGGTCTTGTTGCTGGTTATGTAGGTCAAACAGCAATAAAAACTCAAGAAAAAATCATGGAAGCAATGGACGGAGTTTTATTTATAGATGAGGCTTATTCTCTTGTACAAGGTGGAGCTAACGATTTTGGAAGAGAAGCGATAGATACCCTTGTCAAATTGATGGATGATCATAGAGATAGACTTGTTGTTATTTTAGCTGGCTATGATCAAAATATGGATGAATTTCTACAAGTGAATCCAGGATTGCATTCTAGGTTTCCTAATATTATCGAATTTACCGATTATAATATTGATGAATTATTACAAATTGCAGAGCTAGTTTATGGAAGTAAGCACTATAAATTAAACGAAGATGCACAAATAAAACTGACAAAAATATTAGAAAAAGCTGTCCAACAAGAAATGTTTGGTAATGGGCGTTATATTAGAAATATATTTGAGCGTTCTATAAATAATCAAGCTTATCGTTTGAGTCAAGGTTCTGATTTATCTTCAGAAGCATTGATTAATGTTATCGCTGAAGACATAGAGGAGGTATAAATGCACCCTAATAAATCTATTGATATATTATACAATATAATTACTATACTATATTCTCCTATTCATTTTATAATGGCTTTGAGTCAAATGAGAACAATACAGCAAGATTTTAGTACTCTTATAGAGTTATTTAAAAGTAATATTATAACAATAAGTCCTAATAAAATGATATCTTATCAACTATCAATAATCATGCTAACTGCTATTGTTTTTGTAATCACCCCTTTACAACGAATTCTGTATATGTTCCCTTGGCTAACCCCCTTTCATATTATATTGATATCTTTTCATACTGTGATTACTAGCACCTACTATATCCTAGCTAAAGCTTATGAAGTACAAGGTGGTGGGAATAATATCTATATATTTCTAGCAATAATGTGGTTTATTATAGGTCGAGGGATCATGTCCTTTGTCTTTAAAAAATACAAAATACTATATATAGGAGAATACGATAATGCATCCATATAAATCTATTAATACACTATACAATATGATTGCTGTACTATATTTTCCTATCCATGTATTTTTTGGTTTAGGACAAATATTAATGATAGGTTCAGATTTCAGTACTCTTACAGAGTTGTTTAACAATAAGGTTGTAGTGATGAGTGCTAATTCAATGATGAGTACTCAAATACTTTTGTCAATTTTAATAGGATTAGTTTTTGTGATTACGCCTTTACAAAGAATTTTGTATAAATTTCCTTGGTTAACACCCTGTCATATTATATTAATGTTTCTTCACGCCCTTATTGCGAGCACCTATTATATCCTAGCTAAAGCTTATGAAGTACAAGGTGGTGGAAATAATATCTATATATTTCTAGCAATAATGTGGTTTATTATAGGTCGAGGGATCATGTCCTTTGTCTTTAAAAAATACAAAATACTATATATAGGAGAATACGATAATGCAACAAAATAATCAACAACAGCAGAATAATCAGCAAGAAGATTTTAATAATTATCAAGTAAAAGAAGATAGTGTTCCGCAAACACAAATTAAAAATAAAAAATTTATTAAATATAGTGCTTTAGCTATACTTATGGGATTTATAGGATTTTCATATTTTACATCACAAACTGTAAATACTTCTGCAGAAGCTATAGCTGCTTTACAACAAGGGTACTCAACTCAATTACCAGTAGGAACACTTTTATCAGCAGCAGATACACAAATGCAAAGTTTAGATTTCATTATTACTCATACTAGTGATACAGATAAGCAATCTATACTTGTTTGGGATTTTGCAGCAGAAGACGGAGACTATGTACAATTATTTGATGAAACTGGTGCTATTACAGATGTTTTTATGATCAAAAACAAGCCTAAGACTATAGAGGTAGCTGCAACAGGTGTTATCACTGTAAAAGGAATGATAGATGGCGGTGGTGGAATTACCTATGCTGTATATTCCCCACTCTCTGATACTATTTACTATAATGGAACAAAACCAAATGCACAAAATACTTATACTTTTATAAAACAATAAAATATTATTTTTGACAGAACTACTACACCTTCTCTTGTAATTATTAATAAACAAAAAACACCTCCTATTAATGGAGGTGTTTTTAGATTGATTTGACTGAAATTTTTATTACGTTCAAGACTACGTCGTTTTTTGTTAATTTTTTTAGATATTGCTTTTAATTACAGAAATAGAAATTATTATAAATGCGTGATTAGTGACTATATGATAGTTATAAAAAAGAATATCTAAAAGCATGGCGTGGGGGTAAGACAATAGTGTCAATAATTTCACTTCGTTTATTATCTCGCTATTCTCTAAAAAAAAGCTCCTATGTTCTGAATAAGAAACACAAGAGCTTTACGCCAATTTCA
>CAMQSH010000016.1 GCA_947036575.1 uncultured Brevinema sp.
AGAGCATCTGCTTTACACGCAGAGGGTCATAGGTTCAATTCCTATAACGCCCAATAAAAACTCCAAATTTGTTATAATAACAATTTGGAGTTTTTTTGTTTAAATATTTATATTTTTGATAATTATTTAAAATAAAAACACCACCTCAATAAAAGGTGGTGTTTTATAAATAATTAAATAGTATTATTTTTTTTTGAAAATTCTAGCATTTGCTATAGCAGTGTCCATATCTGCTTCAGATATGTTATAAACATTGTTGTTATTGTATGGTTTTACACTGATCATTCGTAGTTCTGTGTCAGTTTTTTTAACAACATAGTATGATGTTTCCAAATCCGTCCTATCATACCATTTATCTTCACCACCAACCTTAATTGATTTCCATTCCTCTCCACTAGTAGCAATTTGTTTGTATAAAAAAACATATCCTTGTAAAACGCTAATCTCCTCGTCGTTTTCAGTAAATAAAGTGAATTCAGAATTAGAAGTCAAGGTACCTTTTTGAGTGAATTTACCTACTACTTCATTATTAAAGTTATTCCCTACAAGTTCAGAAGTCCCATCATACAAGATAACAGCTATTTGTTTATATTCATTACCTATGGGTGATAGGTATAAATTGTCAATTTCTGTTATTTTCAAGTCAGATTCAGGTGTACTATTACTAAAAAAACTCCATATCTCCATTCCATCTACTGATCCTACTTGATCGAGAGCATCACCTAAAGCTGCATCAGTAGTAGGATCTCCTGTACCACCTGGAATAGTAACGTCACCATCATCCTTAACAGAACATGCTCCTAGTACAAATAGCATACTTAATAATGCTATGTTAAAAATAGATTTCTTCATAGAAATCCTCCTATTTTATTTTATTTTATAAGTTGTCGCTTTTACTATAGCTTTATCCATATCTGTTTCATTAAGTTTATAGTTGCCACTATTAGCACCATCTTCTATTACTGGGATTATTGATAATTCATCACTAGTTTCTTTAACTAGATAGTACTGAACTGGTGGATTTGGATCTGGATCCCATGCTCCAGCGTCACTCATGAACTCTCTATACCATAGAGTGCGTAGACTTTTAGTTCGTTTATGTAGTTTAGTATATCCTTTTAGATCAGTGATAGCAGTACCTTCAGAAGCTTTTACCTCAGCTGCTGTGATGGCACTAATAACTAAAGCTCCCTCTGATACAGATTTTTCCTTAACATCATTATCCCAAACATCGTCACCACTACCACCTGTAACCATAGTAACAGACACAGATGCAAATTTATCTGAACCGAGATATAGATTGGCTGTTGTGTTATAAGTAAAGCCATCTTCCACAGATTCACTAGAAGAACTGCCTATCTCCATTCCTTCCACAGATCCTGTTAGCTGACCAAGAGCATCTCCTAGCGCTGCATCAGTAGCTGGATCTCCTGTACCACCTGGGATTTTTTCTCCACCATCATCATTAGTAGAACACGCTCCTAGTACAAATAGCATACTTAATAATGCTATATTAAAAGTAGATTTCTTCATAGAAATCCTCCTATTTTATTTTTTTGTGTAAGTTGTCGCTTTTGCTATAGCATCTTCTGTAGTATTTTTGAGTTTGTAACCATTAGCAGGTGTGTTAGGAGTGAAAAGATCAACTTCTATCATACTTAATATAGTATCAGTTTTTTTAACAATATAATAAGATAAAGATACAGAACTATTAACTACCCAATTTCCAGTACCTCCAGCTTTTACTGATGTCCACTCTTTAACTTCAACAGGAGTTTGTATATGAACTATAGTATAGTCAGTTTTTAGTACACCTGTAGTGATTTCTGTAGTACCGTTTCGTTCATATAATTCAAAAGAATCAGAACTAATATCTAAAGTCCCTTTTTCAGCTCCTTTTGAATCTATTTCATTATTAAAATTTTCCCCATTAAAAGAACCATTTACTTGATTTACTATTATTTGTTTGTACTCTTCTAAAGAAAGATATAAATTTTGTGTTAATTTATGCAAAACACCAGCGGTACTATCATCCTCTACAGAAAAACTCCATATCTCCATTCCTTCCACAGATCCTACTTGATCGAGAGCATCTCCTAGCGCTGCATCAGTAGCTGGATCTCCTGTACCACCTGGGATTTTTTCTCCACCATCATCATTAGTAGAACACGCTCCTAGTACAAATAGCATACTTAATAATACTATGTTAAAAATAGATTTCTTCATAGAAATCCTCCTATTTTATTTTTCAATTTTTATTTTACACCCAACAAAGACATATAAATTAGTATGATCTATTTTAATAACTTTGTCAATAAAGCTCATTAAAATTAGAGTTTTTTGATCTATCTATAGTATAATTTATAAATTATTATTTTAGCTCTAAGCTTCCCTAAAGATTTATAAAAATATAGTTCTCATATATAAAATACTTTTATATATAGACTTAAAAACAATAATAAAAACAACTAAATAGATCTTTTCAAAAAATAAAAACATGTTATAATTAATAAGGTTAGTTAACCAATTATAATACTTATAAAAATGGAGGGAATATGGGATATTCTTTAGGGATAGACTTAAGCACACAAAGTGTCAGTATTTGTGTTTATGATATAAAACTATTAAAAATCGTGTTTGAACTTTCCGTCCCTTATACTAGTTTAGAAGAAATGAAAAATTCAAAAATGAATAGTCATACTCTTTTAATCCCTAAAAATGAAGGTCAAGCAGAGCAAGATCCCTATATTTTTTTAGTAGCATTAGATTATATATTCAAAAAATTAGCACAAAATGTTGATATGTCCAAGATTCTAGTAATTCAAATTTCTGCACAACAACATGGACATGTTTATCTTAATCAAGAATTTTCTTCTGCTGTACAAAATCTTGATTCTTCTAAGACATTATGGAAAAACTTAGAACCATGCTTTAGCTATCAAGGAGCTCCTATTTGGCGTAGTGCTGACACTAAAAAAGAAGCTTCCATACTTCGAGATAGTGTTGGTGGTAAAAAAGAGATGATAACGATTACAGGCTCAGATTCCCCATTGAGATTTACTGGTGCTATTGTCAAAAAAATAGCAGACACCGTCTCAGATTCTTATAAAAACACTCATCAAATACAACTTTTAAATACATTTTTAGCTGCTATATTTTCTGGAAATAATAACCCCGATGTTGATTGGGGCAATGCTGCTGGTACAAGTCTCATGGACTATCAGAAAAAAACTTGGTCAGATATTCTAATGAATCAAATCTCATCAGATACTCCACAAAAATTTGGGAAATTATCCAGCCCTTTGAGTAAAGCGGGTAATATTCAAGAATATTTTGTTACTAAATATGGATTTTCAAGAACATGTATTGTCGGTATTGGTACAGGAGACAATCCTGCAACCAAAGTACTAGCAGATGGTGATCTCCTATCATTGGGAACAAGCTTTGTTTATATGCTAAATATAAATAACACCCAAAGAGACTACACAGGCACTTCTAATGCTATGTATGATGGTTTAGGAAATGCTTTTATGATTATATGTCGTACTAACGGTGCACTAGTTTGGGATAAATTAAGAGATACGTACCAAAAAAATCTTAATGATTCTCATCAAGGATTAATAAATCAAAAAGGAAAGTATCCTTTAAAAATTTGGCAAATAGAAAACGAATCTGTACCCTTAAGTACAAAAATACCCTGTACTCAAAAAAATAATTTTGAAAAAGAATACAAGGGAATTGTATTAAGCAATTTAGGCTTATTAGCCTTATATACAGAAGAACTAGGCGTACAATCTAAATCACTATCAGTCACAGGTGGTGCTACTAAAGATATGGAAATTGTACAAATTATAGCAAATCTCTGGAATACTCCTGTATCTGTTTTACCCACTATAGGAGCTGCCTTAGGAGCTGCATTGATGGGGGGGATCATGTTGGATCAAGATTTTCCTTTAGATACAGTGAGAAAAAATCTAAGTATAAAACTCATTCAGCCAGAAAACTCAGAACAAGATAATATTACTAAATATAAAAAAGAGTTAAAATTAGGAATTTCTAACTATCTTACGGAAGAATAGATGGCAGCTTTACAACATCAAATAAAGGCTAAAAAAAACACCTTGCAAAAAGTTTTAAGAGAGTGTGTTTCTCGAAAAATATTCATAGGAACAGATATTACTAAATCCCTAAAATTGAGCAAACCCACTGTTAATGAGTGTTTAGAAGAATTATCACAAAATAATTTTATTGAAAATAACGGATTTATTAGTGGAGAAGTGGGTAGAAAAGCAAAAATCTGGAATACAACACTATCTAACAAAATATCTATTGCTATGGAAATAGACATCAAAAAAATTCGTATTGCTTTAATAGATATGAATGGGGATATTAGTTTATTACAAGAATACTCTAATGTTTTACTCACTAATAATAATTTTGTAGATACCATTATCGAGATGCTCCAAAATTATATTAATACCCTACCTAAAAACACATTTGCAGATGTTGAAGGGGTTGGTATTGCAATACCAGGGAATGTGAGTTTTGATAGAAAAGAAATTATTTATATTACAAATTTAGATATTTATAATATATCTTGTGAAAAAATAGAAGAAAAAATTCAAAAAACAGTTTTTTTTGAAAATGAAGCAAATAGTGCTGCTCTAGGAGAATTTTATTTATTAAATAATAACTCAACAGACACCTCTCTTTTTATTTCTATATCTGATTCTGGTGTTGGTGGGGGACATATTGTAGATGGAAAACTACTAAAAGGATCACATAGACGAAGTGGAGAAATTGGCCACTTAACCCTTAAAATGGATGGAATTCCTTGTTCTTGTGGGTCTGTGGGTTGTTTTGAACGCTATACTTCTAACGAAGCTTTGCTACAATTAATACAAGAGGCTCAGATGCCTTATAGTACTATTGATGAACTATTCCTATCATATACTCCAGAGTCAGAAGCTATCATCAAGCGGTATTGTAAAGATCTTGGATCTGGCATAAAAAGTTTATTAATTATATTTGATGCCACGAGATTAATTATAGGTGGAAAAATAACTAAATATTGGGATAGAATACATCCTTACTTATATCAAGAAGTTTTTTATCACAATAATTTTTATAAAGATAAAGGACAAATATTATACCCTGCTTTAAATGCAGAATTTTCATCATTGATTGGTGTAGGTGTTATTAATTTTTTTTATTATATATACCCCGATAATATATATAAATAATAATTATAATTTTCTCAATTAGTAAAATAACCTTACTAATTGAGAATATAAAAAATGGAGGAATATATGGAATTTTTTAAAGAGGTCTCTAAAGTGTCTTACGAAGGTAAAGACAGTAGAAATCCACTTGCATTCAAACATTATAATGCAAAACAAAAAATAGGCTCTAAAACTATGGAAGAGTGGTTGCCTTTTGCAATGTCATGGTGGCACACATTAGTAGCTGGTGGAGCAGATCCTTTTGGAGCACCTACAGCACTTAGAACTTGGAATGATAAAGAATTAATGGAAGCTTCCAAAATGAGAGTAGAAGCTGGATTTGAATTTATGGATAAGTTGGGGATTAATTATTTTTGTTTTCATGATAGAGATCTTGCCCCTGAAGGAAAAACAATCCAAGAAACAAATGCTAACCTTGATCTAGTAGTAGATATCTTAGCTGAAAAAATGAGTCAATACAACAAAAAAGTATTATGGGGAACAGCTTCTTTATTCACCAATCCCCGTTATATGCATGGTGGAGCAACATCTCCTAATGCCGATATATTCGCCATTGGAGCAGCTCAAGTTAAAAAAGCTTTAGATGTTACACACAAATTAAATGGACAAGGCTATGTATTCTGGGGTGGAAGAGAAGGCTATGAAACACTTCTTAACACAGACATGAAAAAAGAACAAGATCATATGGCTTATTTTTTGAGTATGGCTGTAGATTATAAAGAAAAGATCGGCTTTAAGGGATCATTCTATCTAGAACCAAAACCTAAAGAACCAACCAAACATCAATATGACTTTGATGTAGCAACATGTATGGAATTCTTAGCAAAATATAACTTGGATAAACATTTTAGTATTAATATTGAAGTCAATCATGCTACTCTTGCTGGGCATACTGTACACCATGAAGCTCATCTTGCTAGAATTAATGATATGTGGGGAACCTTAGATATTAATTTTGGAGATCCTTTATTAGGCTGGGATACGGATCAGTTCCCTACTAATATCTATGATGCTACTTTGATGATGTATGAATATATTAAGCAAGATGGTTTTACCAATGGTGGCTTAAACTTTGATGCCAAAGTGCGTAGAGGATCTCATACAATGACAGATCTTGTTACATCATATATCGCTGGTATGGATACCTTAGCTTGGGGATTAAAAGCAGCACATAATATGATAGAAGATGGGTATTATGAAAAAAATATCAACGAGCGTTATGCTACTTATCAATCAGGTATTGGTGCAAAAATTGATAAAAAACAAACTTCTTTTGACGAACTTTCTCAATATGCAAACACATTAGAAGAACCAGTATTATTAAGTGGAAAACAAGAAGTGTTAGAAGCTGAACTCAACCAATTTATTTGGAATGCTGTGTCTAAATAAAAATATGTAACTATCTAATTAAGAATAGAATAAATTATTTAAGGAGAAGATTATGAAAAATCTTTTAAAAGCGTTAAGCTTAAGTCTTATATTGTGTATAAGTGTTGTATCTTGTGGAAAAGATGCCAATACAGATACAGATGTAAAAAAATTGGTAATTGGTATGTCTCTTGACGATTTGAGACTAGAGCGATGGCAAAAAGATAGAGATATCTTTACGTCAGAAGCTAACAAATTAGGAGCAGAAGTTGTGGCTGTTTCTTCCGATGGTGATGCAACTAAACAACTTTCTGATATAGAAAATCTCATTGCTAAAGGAGTAGATGTTATTGTTATTATCCCTAAAGACGGTGATAGCCTTAGTCCTGCAATAGCTCAAGCTGTAGCAGATGGTATTCCTGTGATGGCATATGATAGACTTATTAATAATGCAGATCTTAGTTATTATGTAACTTTTGATTTAGAAAAAGTAGGTCGTATGCAGGCAGAAGGTGTTTTAGCTGCTAAAAATAAAGGAAGATTCTTTTATTTAGGTGGTTCTCCTGATGATAATAATGCGCACTTATTTAGAAAAGGTGCTATGGATGTTTTAAAACCATATATAGATAATGGAAGCATTGAATTAATTGGTGAACAAATGACACAAAGCTGGCTTCCAGATGTTGCTTTACCTATTATCGAAAATATGCTCACAGCAGAAAATAATAAAGTAGATGCTATTGTCGCAGCAAATGATGCTATTGCAGGCGCTGCTGTTCAAGCTCTTAAAACACAAGGACTAGCTGGTATTGTTCCTATATCAGGACAAGATGCTGATCTAAGTGCTTTACAAAGAATCGCTAAGGGTGAACAAACAGTAACTGTTTACAAACCTATTTCTATATTAGCAAAAGAAGCTGCAAAAATTGCAGTAGATTTAGCAAATGATAAAACTCCAACAGCTAATTCTTCTATAAATAATAAGTTTAAAGATGTACCAACAATGTATCTAGAACCTATTAAAGTTACCAAAGATAATCTTGATTCTACAGTAATAGCTGATGGATGGGCTACAAAAGAAGACGTCTATCAACAATAGAAATATATTAAAAATAATTAAGATAGTATATATTAAATCTACTATCTTAATTATTATAATGAGGATTAAATGAAAAATATAATTCTAGAGATGATAGATATTCATAAAAGTTTTGGTAATACAAAAGCTTTATCTGGAATTTCTTTGAGCTTAGAAAAAGGAGATATTCTTGGTCTTTGTGGAGAAAATGGAGCTGGAAAATCAACATTAATGAAAATTTTATCTGGGGTATACCCTAAATCAACCTATGAAGGAGATATCCTTATTAATAATCAAAAAATTTCTTTTAAAAATACTGTTGATGCAGAAAAAAATGGTATTGCCATTATTCATCAAGAGTTGAACTTAGTTCCAAATATGACTGTTATGGAAAATATTTGGTTAGGAAGATATCTTACAAAATTTGGAAAATTAAATAAAGACAAAATGAATAAAGAAACCCGTATGTTTTGCAAAGGTCTAGCACCACACATAGATCCTACATCTAAAATAAAAGATCTCAGTACTGCAGAAAGGCAAATTGTAGAAATCATAAAAGCTATTTCTAAAGATGTGAAAATTCTAATTTTTGACGAACCTACCTCATCACTTACAGAGGTTGAAACTAAAAAATTAATTACTTTAATTAAAGATCTACAAGCATTAGGTGTTACTTCTGTTTATATTAGTCATAAATTAAATGAGATTTTTGAACTTACTAATAAGGTTGCTGTAATTCGAGATGGTAAAAGTATTGGATATGATAGTACAGAAAATTTAACTGAAAACAAAATTATCTCTATGATGGTGGGAAGAGATCTCGAAACCTTATCAAAGAAGCAAGATTACAAACCTGGAAAAATAGTTTTTGAAGCAAAAGAATATACAGCTTACTCTAGCCAAAATCCAAATATAAAAACAGTTGATAATGCATCTTTTTGTTTATATGAAGGGGAAATCCTCGGGTTTTCTGGATTAATAGGAGCTGGAAGAACTGAGTTAATGACTTGTATTTATGGAGTATATGACGGTAAATATACAGGTAAATCATACTTATATGATAAATTATTAAATATTAATAACCCTCAAGATGCTATTAATAATCACATTACTTATGTTCCAGAAGAGCGAAAGTTACATGGTATCATTGCTAATCAAAAAATTTCTTCTAATATTACCTTATCCATATTAAAACAAATTTCTAAAAAAGGTATATTAAATCTTGATTTAGAAAAAAAACTGGCTCAAGAAGTCATAAAAGATTTAAAAATCAAAATTCCTTCCTTAGAATCTCCTATTAGTGCTCTTAGTGGCGGAAATCAACAAAAATGTGTCATTGGAAAAAATTTATTAATTAAACCAAAGATTCTAATTTTAGACGAACCTACAAGAGGCGTTGATGTAGGGGCAAAGTTTGAAATATATAAATATATAAATCAAATTGCTAAAGACGGTTGTTCCGTGATTATTGTATCTTCTGAATTACCAGAAATAATAAATATGTCTAATAGAGTAATTATTATGAGTGAAGGAAAAATTCAAGGGGAACTTGTAGATGAAGCAATAACCCAAGAAGCTATTATGAATTTGGGTATAGGAAGTTAATATGAATATAAAATATATAGCACAAAAATATAATTTATTAATTTTATGTGCTGTCATCACAATTATATGGCTATTTTTTGGTTTAATAACAGATGGGGGATTTTTATCGTCTCGTAATATTTCAAACTTATTTAGACAAATGAGTATTATTGGAATTATGTCTGTAGGAATGTCCTTTGTTATCATTACAGGAAATATTGACTTATCTATGGGTTCAATGTTGGGATTGTTAGGTGCAGTTGCAGCTATTTTATTAAAATCAGGACTTTCTGTAGAAATTGTCTTAATCAGTACTATAATACTCGGTGCTTTTATAGGGTGTATTAATGGTTGGTGGTATGCTTATAGAGGTGTTCCTGCTTTTATAGTTACTCTTTCTGGATTACTTATCTATAGAGGTATTGTATTATTTATCACCCGTGGACAAACAATTACTATCCAATCTGATGTGTTTAACACAATAGGAAGTGGATCTCTCCCAACCACAATAGGTTGGATGTTATTCGGGGTATTTATTTTTAGTTATATCTTCATACAATTTCGAAAATATGTAACACTGAACAGTGATAATCCTTCTCAAAATTCTATAGTGCCTGTCATCACTCATATAATATTTATAAGTCTTCTTGCTGGAGGTTTTATTTATTATTTAAATAATTATCGAGGTATTCCCTTTCCTGTTGTGATTCTCTTAATAATTGTAGGTATCGCTTATTATGTAGCTGAAAACACTGTTTATGGAAGAACTGTCTATGCAATAGGGGGAAACTCAGAAGCTGCAAAATATTCAGGAGTAAATATTAAATTGTTTTCAATGCTTGTGTTTTTATTTAATGGTCTCATCACAGGGGTGGCAAGTATTATCAACACAGCAAGATTAGCTTCAGCTGTACCTTCAACAGGTGTTAATACAGAATTGGATGCTATTGCAGCATGTGTTATTGGAGGTATTAGTTTGGTCGGAGGTACAGGATCTATTCTTGGAGCTTTATTAGGAGCCTTGATTATAGCAAGTATTAACAATGGTATGAGTTTTATAGGCTTAGATTCAGCATGGCAAAACACCGTAAAAGGAGCTGTACTACTAGGAGCTGTTTGGATAGACGTATCATCACGAAGTAAATAGTACTTATATTTTACTATTAATTATAAACAAACAATAAAATAAAGAGAGTTAATTATGAAAAAACCTTCTATAGAAACAGAAATCGTTCATTACCATGAAAGAGGATCTGGTCCCGTTGTGCCTCCAATTACCCAATGTAGTCTTTTTACCTTTGATAGTTGGGAAGATATAGATAAAGCCTTTGATGATCCTATAAATAATTCTATTTACACCAGAGGAAATAATCCTTCTGTGTCATTAGTTGAAGAGAAAATAGCACTTCTTTGTCATGGAGAAAAGGCAAAATTATTTTCTTCTGGTATGGGTGCTATTTCTTCAGCAATTTTACATTATGTAAAACATGGAGATCACATTATTGCTATTAAAAATGTTTATGGACCTACTAATAATTTCTTAAATGTCTATTTGAAAAAAAAATGTGATATCACTGTCACCTTTATAGATGGAAGAGATATCAAAGATTTTGAAGACGCTATTAAAGAAAATACTACTTTGATTTATTTAGAAAGTCCTTCATCTGCAATATTCACCTTGCAAAATATTAAAAAAGTTGCAATATTAGCTAAGAGCAAAGGCATTAAAACTATCATTGATAACACATGGGCAACACCCATTTTTCAAAAACCATTAGAAATGGGAATAGATCTAGAAGTCCATTCTTGCTCAAAATATATTGGGGGACATAGTGATGTTGTAGCTGGAGTAGTAATAGGTAAAACAGAAGATATTTCTCAAATATTTTTAGAAGAGCACGCCTTTTTAGGAGCAAAACTAGCTCCTTTTGAAGCTTGGCTATTATTAAGAAGTCTAAGAACTTTAAAAATAAGAGTACTCCAACATCAAGAAAACGCTTTAAAAATAGCCAATTACTTAGAAAAAAATTCAAAGGTTAAGAAAGTCTCTTATCCTGGATTAGAAAGTTTTGAACAATATGCACTCGCTAAAGAACAAATGACTGGATTTACGGGATTAATGAGCTTTGAAATTAATTCAAATAATCTCGATGATATTAAAAACTTCTTTAACAATTTACATTATTTCAAAATTGGAGTCAGTTGGGGAGGTCATGAGAGTTTAATTTATGCACCTGCAATTAGTTACCTAAAAGAAATGCCTAAAGAACAATTTGAAGGAATGGGAATATCTCTTGGTGTAATGAGAATTTCTGTTGGTCTAGAAGATGCTGATGATTTAATTGCTGATTTTGAACAAGCATTTAATTATATTAAATAAATTGAGGAGTTACTTATGAAAAATACTAAATCTATTCATAGCTTTTGGCTATTATTTCCACTAATATTTATTTTAATCGGAGTACTTGTAGGAACATCAAAATTTGGGATTCCTATAGAATTCCTACTTATTATAGGAACAGCAATTTGTTGTATTATTGCCTCATATATGGGATTCAAATGGAAAGAAATGGAAGAAGCCTTTACACAAAAAATAGCTAATACATGGCTTGGTGTTTTGATCCTTATTCTTATTGGAGCTATTGTTGGAACTTGGATTTTTAGTGGCGCTGTACCCATGCTAATATATTATGGTATTAAGTGGATTGATCCCTCTTTTATCCCTGTGACAGCATTTTTGGTAACAGCTTTGGTTGCTATTTTTACAGGAACATCTTGGGGAGCAGCAGCAACTGCTGGTGTTGCATTTATTGGAGTTGGTGAAGCAACAGGATTACCTTTATCACTCATGGCTGGTGCAATTATTAGTGGTGCTTATGTTGGAGATAAAAATTCTCCTATCTCTGATACTACAGTTTTAGCAGCAATGGGTGCTGGAAGCAGTTTATTAGATCATATCAAATCTATGATGGTTATTACTATTCCCGCTATTGTAGTTACACTCATTTTATTTATCTCTTTAGGTTTTAGTGCTTCCTCAAATATAGATATCGCAACCTTACAAGGCACTCAAGAAATTCTTACTACATTAGAAAATATGTTTAATTTTAACATTTTATTACTATTACCTGCTATAGTCGTTTTTGTAGGAAGTTATAAAGGGGTATCACCTGTAATTACTATGTTCTTAGGCAGTTTGTTAGCATTGATTCTTGGAGCTATCTTTCAAGATTTTGGATTTATAAATGCTGTTAAATCATTTGTTTCAGGATTTAAAATTTCTATGACAAGTATTCCTGTAGATCAAGTTCCTGCAAATTTATATGGATTACTCAATCGTGGTGGTATGACGAGTATGATGAATACTGTATTATTCTTAATATCTGCATTAACTTTCGGCTCAATGCTTCAATTAATAGGAACACTTACTAAAGTGTTAGATCTTCTTTTAGGTGTAATCAAAGGTATTCGTAGTCTTCTTGCAGTTACATGGTTTACAACTTTCCTTGTAAATTCTAGTGTTAATAGCACACAATTTACTTTTCTTACTTTAGGTCCAATACTACAAGATATCTATAAAAAATATGGAGTTCACCCATCTGCATTATCACGCACAATGGAAGAAGGTGGCACCTTAACAGAGCCTATTACTCCATGGACTGTAACAGGAGTTTATATGGCTACTACATTAGGGGTGCCTACATTAGAGTATCTTCCTTTTAGTTTTTTCAACCTTTCTAGTATTGTTATTACTTTTGGTTATATTATTTTATACCCTAGATTTAAATTCAGTATATCTTTAATAAAAGAATCTCAAAATTTATCTATTATTGATATTATTATAACTGGAAGTGGAACAAATTCTAATATACAGCTTGTGGATTCTTGTTCAACAAGAATACGAATTTCTGTCCACGATATTAATAATATTAATATAGAAAAACTTACAGAATTAGAAAAACAAGATTTTACTTATAGTATTGTAGGCAATCAAATACAGATCATTACTGGATCTAAAACTTTAGCAATGAAAGGATTATTAGAAAAAGCATTATAAAAATATTTAACAATAAATTATTACATAGCTAACAACTATGTTTTGTGAAATTAGGGTAAAGCTCTTGTGTTTTTTAATTAAGAACATAGGAGCTTTTTTTATGATAACAGATAATTACTATTCAAGAATTATCTTCTATTATAAATTATTATTATCACCTTCAACAAGATCTTAAAGCTTATTTTTAGTTAAATTTATTTACAACTATTTACTATATATAAATTTAAAACATTTGTTACACAATTGAAAATACCGATTACAAAAAATATGAATTCAATTTATAATAAATTACAGTAATTAAAGATAATATTTAATAATATTAAATTAAAATAGGAGGTCATGATGAGTCAAGCTCAAATGATTATTGGTTTGTTAGCATACGTTGGTGGACTAATGTTTTTAGGTTGGTATATCCCAAGAAAACAATCAGGTGCAGAAGATTTTTTATTAGGAGGGCGTGGATTACCTTTTATATTAGTTTTTGGAACTACGATGGCAACAATGGTAGGCACAGGATCTACAATGGGAGCTGTTGGTAATGCCTATTATAATGGCTGGGCAGGGGTTTTAGTTGGAATAGGTGGATTCTTAGGATTTCTTCTACTAACTTATACTTTTGTTGATGCTAGAAACGAAAATTTTGTTACAGAAACAGAAGAGTTAGCTTCTTATTATCAAAATAATAAATTATTAAAAATCGTGATTTCTATTATGCTAACATTAGCTTCTATTGGCTGGTTAGGTGCTCATCTAATGGGTGGAAGTGCTTATCTTGCTCATATTACAGGTCTTGATATGAACTTATCTCGTATCATTATGGCCTTCACTTTTTCTATTTATATTGTATTGGGTGGCTATTTAGCTGTTGTTTGGACAGATACTATTCAAGCTTTTATCCTATTCTTTGGATTTATTGCTATGGCTATTTTATCTTTTATAAAAGCAGGTGGCATAGAAGGTATTAGTGCAGCTATGCCTGTAGAAAATTTCTCTTTTTTAGGAATAGATAAAATTGGTTTGATTCCTGCAATATCTGTCATCGTCGCAATTGCTACAAGTCCTTTATCTGTTCCCTCTTTTCGTCAGCGTATATACAGCGCAAAAGATACAACAACAGCTAGAAAAGCTTTTTTAACAACATCTATTGCTTTTTTACTTTTTGCAGTAACACCAGCAATAGTTGGTATGTCAGCATATGCTATTAATCCAAACATTACCGATTCTAATTTTGTATTCCCTTATATGGCAACCTCTGTATTTCCTCCTTTTATAGGTTTAGCAATTTTAATTTGTGGTATGTCAGCAACTATTTCATCAGGAGATTCTGATGCCATGACAGGTATTACAATACTTGTAACAGATGTCTATCAATTAATAACAGGAAAAGCTCTTCCAGCAGATAGAGTTGTTAATGTTTCTAAAATAATGGCATTCGTAGTAGTTGGAGCAGCTTTAGCGTTTACTTGGTTTGCTAAAGATATTTTAGGTTATATTCAAACAATGATTTCTACTTTACTTACTGGCGTTGCTGTTGCAGGGATTTTTGGCCGTTATTGGAAACGATCCACATGGCAAGGAGCTTTAGCAGCTATTATTATGGCTAGTTTAACTTCTTTCTTTGTTTCTGGAAACAAAGATTTATCAGATTTCTGGGGTGGTCCTATCATACCAGCATGGATTATATCTTCATTAGCACAAGTTATTGTTTCTTTATT
Source organism: uncultured Brevinema sp. (assembly GCA_947036575.1). Taxonomy (GTDB): domain Bacteria; phylum Spirochaetota; class Brevinematia; order Brevinematales; family Brevinemataceae; genus Brevinema_A. The sequence continues at coordinate 15,046 of CAMQSH010000016.1, forward strand.
AACACCTATCCCAACTCGTAATCGTGCAGAAATTTTAAAAGAAATTCACACAGAACGTCAAGGAATGGGACTTTAATTACGATTTATAACTCTACTTTATAAAATAAGATTATAATTCTTTTTTATGGAGTAGAGTTTTAATTTATATAAAATAAAGGAAGTAGAATGAAAAGAAATATCAAAGATATGCCTAGTCAGATTATTCGTAATATAGCACCAGAAATGGATCCCTTAAAAATAGGAATGGGCTGGTCTCTTGAAGATCTAGCAAAAATGCACGTCTTTATACAAAGTACTTTTGGACATAGTCATCCAGGAAGTGCTCACTTAATGCCTCTGGTACAATCAGCCTTCGATGAAGTAGAAAAATTTGGTGCTAAGGGAAATATGTTTTTTGCTACAGATATGTGTGATGGACAAGCTCAAGGACATGATGGTATGAACTATTCTCTACCTTCAAGAGAATTTATCGCAAATATGATAGAATGTCAATGTGGCGCAACAGCTTTTGATACTTCCATTTATATCTGTTCTTGTGATAAAGGTGTTCCAGCACATTTACAGGCTTTAGCAAGATTAGATATTCCAGCAATTATTTTGACTGGAGGAGTGATGCAAGCTGGACCAAATATGCTTACCTTAGAACAAGTTGGAATGTATTCTGCTCAGTATCAACGTGGTGAAATTACCAAAGCTGAATTTGCTTATGCCAAACATAATGCTTGCCCAAGTTGTGGAGCATGTTCCTTTATGGGGACAGCTGCTACCATGCAAGTTATGGCAGAAGCTCTAGGTATGAGTTTGCCTGGCACAGCAATGATGGCTGTTGATATGGATCGATTAACAGAAGTTGCTAAAGATGTTGCTCAAGCATCTATCAACCTAGCATTTGAAAATATAAAACCTTCTATGATTATGACAGAAAAAGCCTTTGAAAATGCTATTATGGTTCATTCAGCAATTGCAGGATCAACTAATAGCTTATTACATTTGCCAACCATAGCAAGAGAATTGGGAATGACCCTTAATATGGAAAAATTCGATGAAATTCATCGTAAAATCAACTTTATTGCTAATATAAGACCAAGTGGTTTTTACCCAGGATCTTTCTTCCACAAAGCGGGTGGTGTCCCAGCCATTATGAAAGAAATACAAAAACACCTACATTTAGATGTCTTAACAGTAACCGGTAAAACATTGGGTGAGAATTTAGAAAACTTAGAAAAATCTGATTACTTTGAAAAATGTAATGAAGAATTAGCCAAACTAAATGTTAAAAAAGTAGATGTTATCAAAGCTTATGATACCCCTATGCAACAAGGCGGAGCAGTAGCTATTCTCAAAGGTAACTTAGCACCAGAAGGTGCTGTTGTTAAACACTCTGCCCTTCCTATAGAAATGAAAAAAGCTATATTGAGAGCTGTTCCTTTTGATAAAGAAGAAGATGCTTTGCAAGCAGTACTTAATAAAACAATCCAACCTGGTGATGCTGTAATTATTAGATATGAAGGTCCCAAAGGCTCTTGTATGCCTGAGATGTTTTATACAACAGAAGCTATAGCTTCTGATAAAGACTTACGAGCTACGATTGCTTTGTTGACAGATGGTAGATTTTCAGGGGCAACAAGAGGACCTGCAATTGGGCATATTTCTCCTGAAGCAGCAGTAGGTGGACCTATTGCTTTGGTAGAACTTGGAGATTTATTAGAAATAAATATCGAAAATAGATCCCTTAACATTGTAGGCGTTCAAGGCAAAGAATTACCATTAGAAGAGATAGAACTTATTCTACAAGAAAGAAAATCCAAATGGATCCCTAAAAAAACAACAATGAAAAGAGGAGCTTTATCATTGTATTCAGCATTTGCTGTCTCTGCAATGAAAGGTGGATATATAGATGTCAATAATTAATATTAGCTAAAATCTTATAGAGAGGATACTATGTATACTTATTTAATTAAAAATGCTCATATAATCGATCCAAAATCAAAAACTTCTGAGATTAAAGATCTTGCTATAATCAAAAATACTATTGCTAAAATAGCTCCTAATATCACAGGAGATGCCGAACATATTATTGACGCAAAAGGTTTGTATTTGACTCCTGGATTGATAGATGCTCATGCTCATTGTTACCATACAACGGGAATCCCTCAAGCGTGGGCTGGAGATTATGGTATTCAAGCTGATGCTTTTTCTTTTAGAAATGGCTGTACTACCATGATTGATACAGGATCCAGTGGTTGTCTAAATTTTTCTCATTTTAAGGCAACAGTAATAGATAGAGTAAAAACCAAAGTGTTTGCTTTACTAAATATCGCTGATTGGGGTATGAATACCCTACTAACAGAGCAATTTCCTGAGCTATTTCAAATTGAAAAATGTATAGAAGTTGCCAAACAATATCCTGAAATTGTAGGAATCAAAATAGCTCATTATTGGCATCCTGGTTGGGAGCATGTAGATTTGGGCTTAAAAGCGGGAAAAGCTACTGATTTACCTTTAATGGTGGATTTTGGTCGATTCAAAAAAGAAAGACCAGCACATGAATTAGTAAAACGTTTACGTAAAGGTGATATTTTAACTCATTGTTATAGAGCACCTGTACCTGTTATTAATAGCAAAGGACAAGTTTTTTCTTATCTTCGTGAAGCTAGAGAAAGAGGGGTTTTGTTTGATTTAGGTCATGGACAAGGTTCATTTTTGTTTAGAAATGCGCTTCCTGCTATTCAACAAGATTTCAAACCAGATTTTGTCTCAACTGATTTACACGGAACAAGTATGAATGAAGCATGTCAGGATATGTTAACTGTAATGTCAAAATGTCTAGCAATGGGTATGAGTTTTGAAGAAATAATAGAATCTGCTACCATAAAACCAGCTAAAGCTTTTTCTTTACCATCACCTATTGGTGTATTAGAAGAGGGTGGAAATGCAGATATTGCTCTCTTTTCTATCGCTGAAGGCAAATACGCATATAAAGATATTTGTGGTGGAGTTTTACCTTCTACAAAGCGTATTTATTGTGAGATGACCTTTGCTAATGGAGAATTACTGTGGGATTATAACGCTCGTTGTGGTATACCCTATCAAGAATTACCAGACTTATGCGGAATAGATCCAACTTATGAAGAATATACCCCACCAACGGAGGACTAAAAATGTCCATATATGAAAAACTAGGGATAAGCCCTTTAATAAATGCTGCTGGCACATATACTGCTATCGGCGGATCTCGCATGAGTGAAAAAACATTATCTGATATGCAGGAAGCTGCACAATCCTTTGTCGATATTAGAAAACTACAAGCATCCGTAAACAAACGTCTAGCACTTTTAACAAATAACGAAGCTGCAGCTGTATGTAATGGTGCTGCTTCAGGATTATATATCTGTTGTGCAACTTGTATTACCCTACTCTATAATAAGTCTTATAATTATCTCAGTAAAAACCAAATAGAAGAGTCTGAATTTATTGTTTTCCGTGCTCATAGAAATCCCTATGATTGGGGACTTCGTTTGATGGGTGTTACCGTTAAAGAACTTGGTTTTCCTAATATTATTCAAGCCGCTACTGCAGAAGAGTTGGAAGCGAATATTTCAGAAAAAACAGCAGGGATTTTCTTTGCCTACAGTGCTCCCCATGGTTGGATAGCAGATGGAGAATTAGATCTCAAATCAACAGTAGCAATAGCTAAAAAATATGATATTCCTATCGTTGTAGATGCTGCTGCTCAATTACCCTATAAAGAAAATCTATGGCATCTCACTAAAGATCTAGGAGCTACTGTAACATTATTTAGTGGTGGTAAGGAACTAAGAGGTCCTCAATCCTCAGGATTGATTGTTGGGGAGAAAAAATTCCTAGATACCTTTGTACAGCATAATTTCCCTAATTATGGACCTGGACGTATGCTCAAAACAGGTAGAGAAGAAATTATAGGACTATTATCTGCCGTAGAACAATATGTAGCTGAAGATACAGAAAAGCGTATACAATGGTGTGAAGAACAAGTACAAAAATTAATCGCCTTTGCTCAATCAAGCACTGTGTATGATATTGTTAAATCTTTCCCTAATGAAGCTGGACAACCTATTCCTAGAGCAGAAATAAAATTAAAAAATAATAAAAATCTCTCATCAGTAGTAGAGTTGTTAGCTGCTCACAAACCTTCTATCTATACTGCTTTAGAAAGAGGTCTATTATTTGTCAATCCAACTTGCTTATATGAAGGGGAAACAGAAATTATTATTCAAGTATTAAATCAAATTCAAGACAAACTAAAATAGAGAGGTATTCTAATGTCATGTAAAAAAGTTCCTGAGGGAGCAAAACAGCATATTACAGCTGGTCCTTATTCCCCTGTACTAGAAGTGGAATTCAACAAATTAGTTCTTATTTCTGGACAAGCTCCCATAGATATGGAAGGCAATATTATTGGAACTACTATAGAAGAGCAAACTCACTTTACCCTAGAAAATTGTAAAAAACAATTAGCACAAGCTGGGTGTACTTTGGATGATGTCTTTAAAGTAAATGTTTACTTAACAGATTTAGACATGTGGCCTAAATTTAATGAAGTATATGTAACTTATTTTAACAAACCATTACCAGTCAGAACCGCTGTTCAAACAGGTCTCTTGTATACCTTTTTGGTTGAAATCGAAATGTGGGCTGCTAAAAAATAGTATAACATATTTTGCTTTGTTGCTAATTTAAGTATCTTTACTTAAACCCCTACTAAATTTAGTAGGGGTTTTCTTTTACACATAAATCTCAATATTTTTATAACCTTAAAAAATATGCTATAAATTCTCAAATCAATAGCATATATATAATTAAACTTATTTTTGTTAATTAGTATTTTTCACTTTACAAAAATATCAATTGACTTATAATATGTTAATATGTTAATATATTGAGGTTACTTATGAAAATACACAAAACTCTACAAGACTGCAAAAGTATTAGAGAATATGCTTACACTACTATAAAAAACAATATTTTAAACCTGCGACTCATACCTCATCAAAAAATTACAGAATTAGAATTAGTTGATATATTAAAAATTGGTAAAACACCTATTAGAGAAGCATTGATTTTGCTTGCCAAAGAAGGATTGATTATCATTGCTCCCCAAAGTGGAAGTTTTATAGCTCCTATCAATTTTACTCACGTTGAAGAAGGACGTGAAATTCGTTCTATTTTAGAAGAAAACATTCATCTCCAAGCTATTAATAAAATGACAAAAGAAGATGTTTTTACGTGTGAACTCATCATAAAAAAACATGCATTACTACCTCCAGAACCTATTTCAGAACATTGGAATTATGATGAAAAATTTCATCAAGAAATATATAAAATATGTAACAAAGAAAGAACTTTCCATTCTATTCAGATGATGAATATTGATTACAATAGAATTAGAATTCTTGCATTGGTAGATCTACCAAAATCACAAAAAATTATTGAAGATCATTTTACTATTATAGAAGCTATTGCTAAAAAGGATGTGGACTTATTAAAAGAAATTACTCACAAACATTTAAATC